>CAJXUT010000077.1 GCA_913061365.1 uncultured Colwellia sp. | reverse complement strand
TTAAATTAAATTGTGGCATTTGGCGACGACCTGGAATATTTAATGGTTGAGCTTTCATCCAGCCATTGAAAAAGGCTTTAAAGCCAGCTTCACCACCACGACGTTGATAAACATTCGCAAGTTCTGGAGCAAAATAAGCACCTTCACCGATTAATGTATGACAACCGATACAGTTATTTTTTTCCCATAAATGTTTACCGTTTGCAACCGCCTCGGTAATATTTTCTCGATGATCCCGTTTAGGCATCTCTTTTACAGTGTGAAAAGTCAAAGCTAAGAATATTAAGAAGAAGAAAACACTTCCTCCGTAATAAATATTCCTTGCCATGCCTTTAGTAAAGCTCTCTGACATGGTGTTTCCCTTAATGAATTAGTAAAAATTCATGCGTTAGTGAGTGATATTAAGTTTTTGTAGATATTACGTTTATGTATTTGTGTCACTAGTGAATAATAGTATAAACAGTAGGAAAGGGTACTTGATAGAAATCAAGTTTTACAAAATTTGTAAAGAAATGTATCAAAAAGTTCACGATTATTGCGCCATATCAAAAAATAAAGTGCTAAATAAACCTTATATATTTTAAGGATATATATAAAAAACCTACTTTTTAGCTTTTTTCAATGACTATGACTTTCCCTTTCATTTTAGGATGAGGACCACATTCGTACGGAAAACCACCTATTTTATCAAAACTGCGTTGGTAGCTTTCATCAGGAAAAAAATAATCAGGTTCTTCTTTATCAAGTTGCTTAAACCAAACATTATGATACTGACGCTTTTCGATATTTTTCCAAAGAACGGTATCACCTAATTCAATTGTAATTTCAGCAGGGATATATTTTTTTTTGTAAACTTCAACAATATGCTCTTTTGCAAAACTATTGCTCGATATAAGTAGCAAGACTATCATTATCCAGTTACGCATAGTTAACTCCTAATATATTTCAAATAATGGCGTTTCTGTTCACTTTTAATGCTCTATATTCAGTTTATAATATAATCGCTAAATTTGATAATTTAGTTCAACCACATCATCACTCTCTATCAGCATTATTAACCGAATTATTTACTGTCAAAAGTTCACTTGCCTTAAACATAGTATTCTTTAAGTGCTTTAATCTAGATCAGTCTTTAAAATTTTTAATTGTGCTAGAGTTAAAAACTTAACATTCCATCATCCGCATAAAACGAGAATTACTTTGGATAAATCACAATATTTCTACCGTACCGTAATATTCACCCGTAAAGCAGGCATTGTTGCACTCGCTGATATTAATGATCCGCAAAAGACTACAGAATTAGAAAAGTGGTTTGGCATAGTTATATCTCTTGCTGATGGTAAGCATACTTTGCAAGAGCTGGTAGATTTTATGCGTCAACAATACCAACAAGTACCTGAAAGCTTAGATGACACTATTGAGTCTGTTATTGATCGTTTAGTAGAAGGCAACATGATAAAGCTAAATAAAGAAGCGATTGAACTTCCTTACTACTTGGCAGCGCCTATTGAACAATTAGATCTAGAAAAAGCAAAAACGTTAATTAAAGAAGATGGTTACACACTTCATTAATAAACCAATTCACTTTCTCAGAGAAATGAGTATTTCAACATGACTGAAAACAAAGCCTTAGCACTAGCGCCATTAATAACTCCCTTTGCCTTTACCTTTTATGCCTATATTGCAGATGTACCTGGTTTTAATATGGATAGTGGCTTACTAGATTTTTTAGGGCTATTTTTTGGCCTAACGGTTGCGGCAATTCCTGTTGCGTATATCTATATGTTTTTTATTGGTGGTAAGTTCTACGGCATGATAAAAAGAAGGAAGGCTGTTAATATTTTTACCTTAACTTTTGGTTCAATCTTTGTTGCCGATATACCTATGTTACTTATTTGGCCTGTAACGCAAGGAGATGAGTTTTATTTAACCCTACAATTATTTTCATTTGTTGGTTTGATGGTTGGACTAAACTGTTGGTTTTTACTCAATCTAGATCGCTTTCGCAATAACCTTAAGGGAAAAAGTTAACCTTGAGTAAATAGTGCAACAACAAGTACTAACATCAATATCCAAAAGCCAGATAATAACTGCCAGAAAAGAACTTGGGATTTATTCTTAGTCACCTTAGGATCATTTAACAAATAGGTAGGATTAGGATTTTTTAAATCCTTAATATATTCAGCAATAGTATCGTAGCGTTGTTCAAGATCAAAACTAACCCCACGCGCTAGAGTGCGGTCAAACCAAATTGGAATGATAGGATTCGCCTCAGTAGCTGAAATATAACGTAATCGGTCATATTCAAAAGCTGTTTGGCATTCTTCAATTTTATTACCATAAGGTAATTTACCTGTAAAAATTTCATAGGTAATAGTCGCTAATGCGTATAAATCGCCTTGTACACCCGTATTTTTACCTAATAAATATTTAGGATCTGAGTACGTTGCAGTACCTAAGACACCTTCATGTTCTAACGGTATAAAGACTTCAGCTAACCCTGCAACAAAAACAGAGCCAAAATCGACCACCTTAATATTATTATTTTCATCAACTAAAATATTACCGGGTTTTAAGTCTTGATGAATAGTTTCCATTTTATGAAATGCTGCTAACCCTTCGCCAATTTGTTCAACAAGACTAAACGCTAATTTAGGCTTAGGAAAATGATTTTCATCCATCCATTTATCAAGAGAGATCCCTTTTACGTACTCCATTAAATAATATAAACAAGTACGCGCTCTTTTTTGTTGAATTATTTTAACAACGTAATCACTGTCAATACGTTTGCCTATCCATTCCTCTTGAATGAATCGATCAATATAACCCGTATCTTCTTCAAAATTAATAGAAGGTGTTTTCATCACCATCTGTTCACCTGTCTCAGTGTCTTCAACTAAATAGAGTTGACTACGACTGCTGGCAAATAATTCTTTAAGTACTTTATATCCATCAAGCTTTATTCCTTCATCCAACGGTGGTGGAAAAGGTAGCCGTGTTAATTTTGAGTTATAGTCATTTAAGCTTTCATTAGGCAATGAATCAATTTGGCATAAAGAGCCGCTAATATTATCATCACTTCCATTATCAAATGCAGCTGTTACTAGTTTCTCAATACGAACTTGGCAAGCGCTGTCGTCTGACATCAGGCTAATAATCTGTTCTTCACTTAAAAAGTCATGAATACCATCAGAAGTCACCAATAAAATATCATTAACTTCTAGGGTAAATTGGCTGTAATCAATTTGAATCGAGTTATCCATGCCCATGGCACGAGCAAGAAAACTACGACCAGAGCCTATACTGGCAACATGATCGCGAGTAAGCTGTTTTAGCTCACCTTCTCGCAATAAGTATGCTCGACTGTCTCCCGCATGAAAAAAATGCGCAATACGTGATTTTAAAACCAATGCTGTAAATGTGGTTAGATAACCTTTCTCTTCGCTGGCAAATTCATGACTACGCTTAAATAAGGTGAGATTAATACTTGAAAGGATTTTTTGGCCACAATGCTTAACAGACCAAGTGTCTGGCGTTTGATAATAATCACTTAAAAAACGAGAAATTGCGGTATGGCTTGCTTCTTTGCCTGCTTCAGCGCTACTGACACCATCAGCAACAGCTAAAATAATGCCTTTGCCTTCGAGCACAGTTGGCTCTTCAGGTACCAAAAAACCAACGGCATCCTCATTGTTATCTTTTAACCCTTGAATAGAGTGACTAGCGATATCAACTTGTAATTGGTTGGTTTTTGGCATGGTATCTTCTTTGTATTTTAAATACTTATGATTAATACCAACTATTTAAAGTAGTTCATGATTCTAAATAGTTGGAGCCATCGGCAAGGCCGTCGAAGTTTTTGTGACCTGAGCTTAGTTCACTAAGTAATAATCACAAAAACTGATGACAACGCCGCTGTGGTTTCAAATATGACGAATAATTTAATCTACGTCAATTAACTCTACAGTACCATCAGCATTCACTTCTGCCATGTGTCCTTTAGGTTCGTTTAAGAACATAGTAGCGAAGAAAATAACCCCTGCTGAAGCCGCAATAACCATAAAGAAGGTTGAGTAATCTACAAACGATAATACTGTTAAATAAGTTACCGCACCAACATTACCATAAGCACCAGCCATACCAGCAATTTGTCCAGTCATACGACGTTTAACTAAAGGAACAATTGCAAATACTGCACCCTCGCCAGCTTGAACAAAGAATGAACAACACATGGTAGCAATTACCGCTAATGGAATCATCCAAGTGCCATCAATTTGGCTCAACACCATATAACCAATCGCTAAACCACCAACCAAAATCATTAATGATTTACGACGACCAAATTTATCACTAAACCAGCCACCTGTTGGACGAGCAACAAGGTTCATAAATGCAAAACCAGATGCCAACATACCGGCTTGTACAGCGCTTAAGCCTTCAAACGTTTCTAAGAAGAATAAAGGTAACATAGAAACAACAGCTAATTCTGAACCGAATGTTACAAAGTAAGATACATCTAAAATAGCTACTTGTTTAAAGTCGTATTTTTCAATATCAGCAACACCGTGTGTTAAGTTTTCTTTGTTTACATGCCAAATAGCTCTAACTTGTATGATGAACAGGACAACTAATCCTCCCCACATCATATACATTGTTTCTGTGGTCAGTAATTTCACGCCTGATGGTGATAATTTCCATGCTAATACTGCAAGTGCAATATACATAGGAATATTCATGAAAAGATAGAAGTAAAAGTCTTTCCAGCTAGTAACCTCTAAGCCTCCCGATTTTTTAGGCTTAAAGTATGTAGAGCCTTTTGGTGTGTTGCGTGCTGCAATATAAAAGAATATACCGTAAACGCCAGCAATAATACCTGTTAAACCAAGTGCATAGCGCCAGCCGTCATCACCACCAAATGCTAAAGCAAGCGTAGGAAGTGTCATTGCACCAGCAGCGCTACCAAAGTTACCCCAACCGCCATAGATACCTTCAGCAATACCGACTTGTTTTGCTGGGAACCATTCACCAACTAAGCGAATGCCTATAACAAAACCCGCACCAACAAAACCAAGTAAGAATCTAAATAATGCTAACTGTTCAAAACTATCTGCCATAGCAAAGCCAGTACAGATAAATGAAGAGGAAATTAGTAAGCAACTATAAATAATTCGTGGACCAAATTTATCAACCAATATACCAATAACAATACGCGCTGGTATTGTTAATGCGACGTTCAAAATCAATAACGCCTTAACTTGGGCACTAGATAGGTCAAAAGCTTCTTTGATAAAAACCATCAAAGGTGCGTGAGAAAACCAAACAACAAATGTTAGAAAAAACGCGAACCATGTAATATGTAGCGTTTTAATTTTGGGATCTGCCAAATTTAACAGATTCATTTTACCTTCGTGTGACATTTTTTCTCTCCTTAGAGAATAAAAACACAATAGCATTATTCTTACTAAGCAAGGTCACTATGACTATGCTCATTAGTGTGTATTATAAAATCACGACAAAAATATCTTGTTCACCATTTTCGTTATTTGATCCATATCAACAGACCATCCACTGAAAACTATAAAAAACACCAAAACTACCACTAAAGTAGTAAGCAAAACAAAAACACTATAAACCTATCTCATTGTATTTAGTAATGTATTTTACATTTATCTATATATCACTAAATTAAAAGCCAATTTTATTTTGCATCTAACTATTTAGTAGTAGTCTTAAGCTTATATACTAAAATTAGTGTATTAATAGAGCTAAATAATTTGCCTACTTTTTCTAAAACCATCACGAATTTAAGGTGCCTATGGAGATCCAACAAAAACATTCATATCGAGCATTAACTTTAGCTACTTTAGCCTTTGCTGCCTGCTTTTCTGTCTGGACACTTTATTCAATCATTGGCATCGAATTAAAATCAAGTTTGCAGTTAACTAATACCGATTTTGGCTTGTTACTCGCAGCACCTATTTTTACTGGGGCTATTTTTCGAGTACCTATAGGTTTTCTTGCAGAGAAGTTTTCTTGTCGTAACTTACTCTTTTGGCAGATGCTAATCATTGTTCCGCCACTCTTTTATTTACCGTATGTGGAAACATTTACTGAATATATTTTTCTCGGGTTTATTCTAGGCTTAAGTGGTGTCTCTTTTACCATTGGTATTCGATACGTCACTGATTGGTTTGATACTAAAAAGCAAGGCTTTGCTTTAGGTGTTTTTGGTGCAGGTAACGCTGGAGCCGCTATTACCTTAGTGTTGGTGCCTTTTATTGTTAAGTATTATGGATGGGACAGTATTGGTCCAATTTATGGTGTCGGTATGTTGGCCATGGCAATAATATTTAGATTATTTGCCCCAGAAGTCAGTAAATACTATCAAGAAAAAAACAATCATGATCTTGCCTTTCATTTAGCTCCATTAAAAGATCTACAAGTATGGCGCTTTGGACTATATTATTATTTTGTCTTTGGATCCTTTCTCGCCTTACTTCTATGGTTACCGCAATATTACATGGAAGCCTACAAACTGTCGCTAACTCAAGCCTTAGCACTAACTCTTCTTTTTGTTACAAGCTCAAGCATGGTGAGAGCCGTAGGCGGATGGTTTGCTGATAAATTTGGAGCTCAAGCCGTTAATTGGAGTGCTTTTTGGATTTGTATGGTGTGTCTATTTTTCTTAAGCTACCCACCTACCACCATGATTATTCATGGAGTAAATAAAGATGTTGAGGTATCTTTTGAGGTCAATGTATGGCTGTTTACTTTTTTAATTTTTGTTATTGGTCTTGCTCAAGGTATGGGACGAGCCAGTGTTTATAAAATCATTTATGACTACTATCCAAATCATATGGGTAGCATAGGTGGTGTAGTCGCTGCTGTTGGTGCTTTAGGTGGTTGCACACTACCAATTATGTTTGGTTTAGCCGTAGATATGATAGGCGTATATAGTGCCTGTTTTATGTTGTTATACGGCGTGTTAGCGTTATGTATGATGGCAATGTATTTAGCTTTACAAGCAGAGCGTCAGCAAAATTCTCTTAAAGAAGCGATAGAAAATAATTTTCTAGATCTTGATTAAAATAGTACTTACTTATTGATAGAACTTGAATATACCTCAACAAACAAGGATGTTTGAGCATACTGTTACAGGAATACAATATGCTCACCACATTATATTAACTAGGTATACTATCATGAATCCATTTTGACTACTCTAGTTTCTACTTGTTAACGTCACAAAATAGTAAAATTTTTGATTAATCAAAAACCTGTCTATTTTATTATTTAAATCAATCAAATAGAGATAATAAGCTCTCTCATTAGCGAGTCCCTATACATTGAATTAAAAGTCAGATATTATTATTCGGCATCAGTTGAAAAAAGCAAACTAGATGAAAATCTAGGACGCAAAGCAAACGGTCTAAGGGAAGTTAATAGTAACTTTCTATGATAGCGTAGCTACCGGCACTGGAGTATTGAATATTATTCGAACATTTCAATATCCCCTATTACGATAATATTTATTATTATCATCATCTTTATTTCAGCATGCGCCCTTATTTGACTAATAACCATAACAGGTGATTTATGCTTTCAAAAAATATTACAACAGCAGATCATCTCACTTTGACAAAGTGCTTTTAACCAACAAAATAGATTAGTAGTCACCTTAAAAAAATTGAAAGTTTGAGTTCTTAAAAGGACACGTAATGAAAGTTTATACCGCACGCCAAGCAATATTAAATAGGAAGGAACGGGTTGTTGCCTATGAACTGCTTTATAGAGGGGGGCCTGAAAATATATTTCCAAATATAGACCCGCACAAAGCAACCTCAAAGTTAATAATGAGAACTCATCTTAATCAGGGACTATCATTCATTACTGATGACAAACCTGCATTAATTAATTTTCCTGAAGAATCTATCTTAAATGGTTTACCACTAATTTTACCGCCTGATAAAGTTATGATTGAGATTCTTGAAACAGTTTCACCATCAGATGAAGTTTATCAAATGTGTCAAACTCTGTACCTACAAGGGTATAACTTAGTCTTAGATGATTTCATTTATAAGCCTGAGTGGAACCGTTTTATTAAGCTAGTTAAATTGATTAAGTTTGATATTCAAGCAACGCCACTTGAAGAAATTAAGCCATTAATTGAGAAATTATCCACGATTAAAAAATTAAAAATTTTGGCTGAAAAAGTTGAAACTAAAGAAGAGTTTTTACAGGCTAAGAAGTTAGGTTTTAACTTCTTTCAAGGGTATTATTTTTGTAAACCTGAAATGTCAGAAAGTAATGAAATTGATGCCAGCCATCCAATTTTATTATGTTTAATGCAAGAATGTATGAAAACACCTTCAAGTGTTAAAAATCTTGCTAATTACTTTGAGCGAGATGTTGCGCTTAGTTTTAAATTATTCAAGTTTATTAATTCTGGTATTTTGCCTTTAACCCAGAAAATAACATCAATTAAGAATGCATTAATTTATTTAGGTGAAGCTGAAACTAAAAAGCTAATATTGCTATTTACTACCGGAATTTTAGCAAAAAATAAACCTAAGGAATTAACTAGAATAACCATTATCCGAGCTAAATTTTGTGAACTGATGGCATCTAAAAATATGCCTGAACTTGCTGAATCTGCTTTTATGGTGGGCTTATTTTCATTATTAGATGCAATACTTGATCAACCTCTTGATAAAATTATCAATGATTTACCTTTAGCTCCTGAAGTATTAGAGGCTTTAACTGGTGATAAGTCATCACCTTTAAAATATATTCTACAAGCGGTTACCTACTATGAGCAAGGCAGTTGGTATAACACCACACGCAGTGCTAAAAAGGTTCAAGTAAGTTACGAAGAACTTACTGACTACTATCAAAGTGCACTGATATGGGCAAATAGATACGATAATAGTCAGCATTGATAAGAGAAACCAAGACTGCCCTCTTAATCATACTTTGATCATTTTTTTACCCATTGTCCTGCTGAGTTTTTAATCAAGTTGCCTGACTGGGTTTTAGCTATCGCTTTTTCGCCTGCTAGAGCTGTAACCTGTTGCATAGTGATTTTATTTTTTCGCGCTAAGTTCATATATATGCTTTTACGCTTTCGATTAATATCGGCGACTAAACTTTTTGCTTCGACATTATCAACCACCACACCTAAGTAGCCATTAGGCATCTCACCAACTAGCCCTTGTTGTTTAGCCTGACTGAGTGATAAAGCCCAAGCAGAAAATGCCATCGTTGAAATTAAAAGAGCACAGGTTATTTTTTTTATAAAACTACTCGCTAATTTTTTCATGTTATTTCCCTAAAATATATCACTTTGGTCACTAAAGATATCATCTAACTCTTTATCTACTTTTACTTTAATTTCATGATCAATTTTTAAATTTAAATTAATCGTAATCGGCTCTTTTGCGCTGACTTCGACCCTATGTGTACAGCTGCTAACAACAAAAATAGCTAGCACTGCGATGAGTACTTTAGTCATATTCACTCCTTACCTTTTTGTAAACCTTTAATAATATTTTCTTCAAAACGTTGTGTGACTGATAAAGACTCTAATAGCCCTAATAAGTCATAATTCAAGTTAAGATTCAAATTAACATCGTTATCAATATCGGGGTTCCTACCCTTAATTACTGTTTCCAGAAGCATGTAACCATCATCTTCCATGGAAACTTCGGATGAAAGTTGATGATAATGTAAGTTTTGCAGTGCATCAAACGCCAGTTGTAACTGCGTGTTATTAGCCTTCAAATCAGCAACAGCAGGGTTATCCATCACTTGTATTAAACCATTACTAATATTATAGAGTTCACCCTTTTCAATAATATAGTTTTCACCGTCAAATATAACAGGTATTTGTCCTGAAACTTCACCAGTCACCACAATTCCTTGTTTTTTATCTAATGCGAGTACTTGTTCTAAGTCTATACTATTAAGCTGAACATTAGCTGAATGTCCATGTTCAAAGGGCCATGCGATTTTAGGAATTGAAAAGCTACCACCTAATACACCCGCTTTGAGTTTTCTTGCTGAAAATGAAAAGCGCTTATTAAAGCTCCAATTCGTATTAACTGACAGTTTTGTCATTGGGCTAGGCGTTTCAATTAACTCAACAGTTAAGTTCTCAGCATCATTTGGCACTGTCGCCAGACGTCCTGAAAGTAAAGTAAAACGTTGATGCCAATTTAACTCTTGTAACCAAATACCATCAATTTCGCCACTAACTGATGAAAGCGCGATAAAAGCATTAAAAAGGCTTTGGTCAAAACTTTTAAGATCAACAAGTTCTCCAGAAAAACTGTAATCAAGCGTGCCATCAATCAGTGAAATTTTAGTGGGTAATTGAACATTTAATGTTAGTAAGTCGGTTAATTGAAGATCCTTACCTACTATATTTATTTTTGGAGATGATATAGAGCCAATAATATCAATATTACCAAGTTTTACTCCATCAGCATGTGCTATGGCACTCATTGCTATATCATCAAAATTCCCTTTAATACTACTTGTGAGTTTAAATGAATTTAATTGTAATACTCTGGGGATATCAAACTGCGCGGCATCACTTTCTGCGATAAAATCAACACTAAGGTTATTGTTCTCACTAAGTAAAACATCACCTTCAACCTGCAGCTTAAGTGTTTGCATTTTTAGTAAAGGCGCTCTTTTGACTTTTTTAGCTTTAGCTTTAAGATTATCTTGTTGTTTAGTTAAGGCAACTTTATTTACTGTAAAGTATGAGTTTTCCCCTAAAGACAATGCCGTTTGCTTTAGTTTTTTCTGCAAAGAACCTTCGAGATGAATTACAACAGGATCAGACGTGAATGTTACTAAATCAGACAAGTTCAATTGGCTGTCAATAATAAAGTTTTCTACGGATAATACCTCACTTGTTAGGCTGACAGGTTTATCACTGTTTTGAGCATTATTTTGAAAATTAAACATCAGTTTAGTTATTTCCAACTGATGACTTTTTTGGTTACTACTGCCTGTAACCTGTATTCCACTAAGTATAAGTTTGTTATTCATTACACTAAGTTTCTCATTATTTTTTAGCGTAAAAGTTAATGAAGACATTGGGTTGTCTTTAAAAATAGAAATAACTGTTGGAGGAAGTTTATGACGTGCTAGTGTAGATAAAATATGTTGATATTCAGTTCCAACAGTTAGTGTGTTTTTTCCTATAAATGTAAAAAGTAATTCTTCGTTTTTTACATTTGATTTATCACTTTTTCCTCGGTTTTTATTATCTCCCATCAGGTAAAACTGACTGTCCACATTAAGATCAGCGCTTAACTGCAAAGGAATATTCTGCTCAATACTAGCTTTAGAAGTAAGCATAAAGTCGGTTATATGATTACTCATTCTAATTAAATCAGATTGATATACTATTTGAGTTTCAACATAACCCGCAACAGTATTTTCACTAATAAACTCTTGTAATTCAGCAGTTATAGGCAGTTGATGCAAACTAGCAAACCTTTTTAGTAATGCTAAATTACTCAATAGTGAAATTGAGAAGTCTGCTGTTCCTTGTTGTTTTACCTTGGCGATTTCTACATTTATCAATTCGTCTTGGCCATTATTTTTCAATGAAAAAGACAGTGTGTTATCTATCGCTGAAAAGCTAGCGACATAAGGATTAATAAGCTGACTGTTTAGGGAGCTTGCTCGTTGACTTTTAACGATAAAAGGTGAATAAAACGCTGTCGCAATGTTCAACTTAACGGGTATATCAAATTGTTTAATTTGTTTTATATGAGGTCGTAATATTGAAGATAAAAACTGTTTAATCGTTTTATCATTTTTGTAATTAACCTTTTTGCTTGAGTCTATATTAGAGAACAAGTGATCTGTTCCCGTTATATTGGCTTGCTCTATATCAACATGAGTAATATTAAAATCAGACAAAAGCTGCCACTTAATGGTCATATTAAGTATGTCAATATCAGCTTTGGGAGTCTGCAAGCAAAGTTTATCAACGACAAGGTTCAAACTGCGAGTAAAGCTAATATCCAAACATTTTACTTCTATTGGATACCGACTTAATTGATTTTTTAAAACATTGTTTGCAACTAAAAGACGACCACCATAAATGATCATCAGCATAATCAGGCAGACTATCATTATAATTGAAGTGATCTTTAAAAATCGCACGTAAATTCCCTTAACATGTACCTAATTTCTACAGAGTATTTGCTTAGCATCAACTGAAATCTATTACTAAACTCTAAGTAGATTAGTCTAATTGAATTAAGTTAAGTATATCAAACGTAAAGTGTATCTAAAGATGATCGTAATTTTCATTCATAGTAAGACGGAAACCGTTGTCACTGCCGATGATTTACTTTGACATAATTGAATATTCTTTGAATAAGCTGTTTAGTTCTTACCTTGAAAGTAATCTGTTAAAGCAAAACCAATTCCAATAGTTTGTTGTGAGTGATTGTAATCAATCAGACTTTCACCGTAACCGTTAGTATATTGAATATAACCTTTTAAACGTTCAATAATAGGAAACGTAATTCCTAGCTCAGCATATCCTTTATGTGTTCTAAAGTTTTCTCTTCCTTTAAAAAACCAATTATACTTTTCCCACTTATATTCCATAGAAAGTTCAAAGTGCCCCATATAATCAGTAATGTCTGGATTATCATCTCCCGGCTTGGTTAGTGTCGTAGCTTCCTTCCCTTCTGGAACTCTCCACCAAGGTCGAAAAGCAATGGTAAAATCATCTTTTGCAAATATAAAATTCGCATACACTCTATTCCAACTGCGGGATAGCGTCGATGAATGACCATTAGATTGATGTTCAAAGCCAACTAATAAAGCCGTGTTACCGTCAAATGGCTGCCAGCTTAGCGGAGTATAATAAAAGATTTCTGGTTGGTAATTTGTTTCTCTAAAAGGACGGGATATTTTTTGTGCGTAAAGTTGCCACCAAGATTCAAGTGTAAACGCAAAGGCAATGCCATCTCCCTCTGTAAGCAGACTTTGTGTTAGCAAAGGTACTCTAAAGCTCAGCTGGTATTTAATTTCAACATCTTTAAAGTGTTCAGCCCACTGATCAATAATGTCATAAGATTGAGTATTGATATTATCGCTATAGCGGGCTGGCAAAAAATAATTCATCTTGTGAGGTGTCATCACATAAGGCGTCATAACATAGGGGCCTGACGCCAAGTTACTGACTTTTAAGTCTTGCTCAAAAAAAGACTCTATTTCAATATGCTTTCTCTCTTTAGCAATTAGCTGCAAGTCTTCACAAGACTTTTTTAACTCTCCAACCGTTACACTTAAATCAGCGGTTTCTAATTTTTTTATCATACAAGCTTTAATTGCTGTTTCTGAAGCTTGAGCATTTGATGCAATCGCTATAAAGCTAAGGGATAACAAAAGATCCTTTTTAAACATACCTACCTCATATTTTAACCGACTATATTTCATCAAACGATTAATGACTCACTTTATGCTCTACAGCCCACATAGCCGCTTCAACTCTACTTTTTAAGCCAAGCTTTTTAAATAAGTTTTTATTGTGCACTTTAACTGTTGCTTCGGTTATTCCTAGTTTACGCGCAATTTCTTTATTACTTTTACCACTAGCAATTAACTTAAGATTCTCAACTTCTCGCTGCGTTAAACTATCAATAACACTGACTCTATTTTGTGGTCGAAGAGACTTAGCTAAAATTTGTGTTAATGGTTCACTAATAACAAATTCGCCAATAATGGCATGATTAATTTTTTCAATAAGCTCTTCAGGCTCGCTATCTTTTAGCAAGTATCCGTCAGCATTAAACTTCAAGGCTTGTAAAATATCAGTTTCATTATCTGAAACACTAAAAATCACCACTTTTGACGTAATATTTGCTCGCTTAAGGGCGCTTAGTGTTTCAGTTCCACTTAAGCCTTTCATATTAAGATCAAGTAAAATTAAGTCGGGCATGTTCTTCACCGCAAATGCTATTGCTTCATCACCTGAGCTAACTTCCCCTATCACATTAAGATTGTCTTCTAGGGAGATTAATTGAGCGACTCCTTTACGTAGCATAGGATGGTCATCAACTAATAAAATACTCGCTTGTTTCATAACTATTTTCTCTTACCTATTAATTCAAATTTGACGACTAAATTATAATGACGAAGTTTTAATGACTAAACTCAAAACTTACCAAGGTGCCTGATTCGGCCCTTGCACTCAACTGTACTTGTGTATTCAACGATATAGCTCTTTCGGTCATAATATCGACACCAAAATGGCCATGTTTAGCCGTTGATTTTGGTAAACCCACACCATTGTCCCATATTTTAACAACAATCTTATTTTCTTTTAATGAGATATCAACACCAGCTAACGTTGCTTTGGCATGCCTGTGTATATTTGATAAAGCTTCTCGCACAATTTGTAACAAGTGTATTTCTTGGTTTGCGCTCAAATAATTATCAGGTACTTGATAGGTGAATTCAATTTTATGTTGGCACTTTGCACTAAATTCTGTAACCGTAGCTGATAATGCATTTTTAATTGCAGGATCATCAAGTTTCAATCTAAATGTTGTTAATAACTCTCTCAATTGAAGGTAAGCACTACTTAAACCTTCTTTAATGTCCTCAATTGTTTCTTCTACTTCTTCTTGAGGTAATTGTTTTTGCATTTTCCTTGTTAATAAGCTCATTTGTACTTTCAAGTAAGATAAAGACTGTGCTAATGAATCATGTAGTTCACGTGCAATAACCGCCCGTTCTTCCACAATAACTAAGCGCTTTTCGCTACTTCTTTTCTGATCAAGTTCAATCGCCGTTGAAATTATATCAGCCATCCCCTGTAATAGTTGTTTTTGCCAATCATTAACAACGGTCTTTTTAGGAATCTCCCAGAGTAAATAGCCAAAAAGTAGACTTTGTTTTTCTAAAGGAAACTTATGATCTGTCTCTTATACACATCTCCGAGCCCACGAGACGTAGAGGAATCTCGT
>CAJXUT010000076.1 GCA_913061365.1 uncultured Colwellia sp. | reverse complement strand
GCTTTATTCTATTTACTTCACGTTGTGCTTGTTCTAAACGGACTTTAGCGGCATTTAAATCAGCTTTGCTTTTTTCCATTTCAGCCGCATATGTTTTAGCGTCTAAGCTAAATAGCGATTGCCCTGCAGTAACTTTATCGCCCTCACTAAAGTTTCTCGTTTGTAATATTCCAGAAACTTGAGCTCGAATTTCAACCTCTTTTGCCCCTGACAATGTTGCAGGTAGTTCGATACTAAAAGGAACTGATTGGGTTGCCATTTTCATAACTGATACTGCTGCTGGCTGCATACCTGCAGGCGCTGCTTCTTGTTTTTGTTCACAACCTGTTACTGTCGCTAAAATGGCAGCACTGCTTGATATGAGTAAAAACTTCTTAAAAAGTGGCTTCAATTGGCCATTTAACATAGAACGTAATGTTGACATAAAAAACCTATAAATAAATGACTAAACAAGTAACAGCAAATGAAAAAATCAAGTGTACAAGCTTAGTTCTAAATGTAAACTAGTCGGTGTAGTTTACCGTTTTTTATTGAAAAGTAAACTAAACAGTGTAGTATTTGTTTATTGTTTAATATTCTTAAAAAAGTTATATGGAAAAGGCATTAACCTTAACGGAAAAAAAACGTTTAGATATTTTGGCAGCAGCACAAGAAGAGTTTAAAGAAAAAGGCTTTTTAGGTGCGAGTATGGACTCTTTAGCGAAAAGAGCAGAAGTGTCAAAACGTACTGTCTATAATCACTTTCCAAGTAAAGAAATTTTGTTTCATAATATTGTGAAGCAACTTTGTGACTCTTTTAGTCAAGCGGTAAATATTGAATATCATGCGGATAAACCACTAGATGAGCAGTTACATGTTGCTGCTGTGAATGAAATTCGACTGTTAGAGTCTGATTGTTTTCGTAATTTAAATCGTATCACTATTTCTGAATGTATTCGCTCGCCAGAATTAGCGTTAAGTACTTTAGAGCATTTAGGCCAACAAAAAGATGGTTTACATGTATGGATTAATGAGGCGATGAATGATGGGCGACTCAAAAAGGCAGATGCTAATTTTGCTGCGCAACAGTTTTTAGGTTTAATTAAAGCCAGTGCTTTTTGGCCTCAGTTATTTATGAATCAAGTTTTTCCAACAGCTGAACAGCAAAAAACGATAGCGGATGATGCCGTATTGATGTTTTTAGCACGCTATAGGGCATAGTCCTATAACGTACTTATAGAAGTGCTAATGAGAGCTGTTATGAATGAAAGGAAATGGATACTTGATAACCATTACTATCGTTATTAATTTGGTAGTGCCAACCAAAACGGTTTGTTAATTTTTCGACTAACTGCATGCCTAAACCAAAGCCTAGATCTTCTTTGGTGTCATTCATTTCACTTTGATCAAATTCAATGTTGGTTATAACTACAGTATCTTCACGCTGTTTAATTTCTACCTTGCCATGTTGAGTATGTTGAAAGGCATTACGAATAAGATTGTTGAGTACAATAACTGCTGGGATTGTTGCTAAAGCACATTCAGTTTCATCAACATCTATATTAACGGACACGGTTTTCCCTACAAGCAAATAAGCCATTTCAGATTGTGTATTGTTGATTAAAGTGCCTAAATGAACATTATCTATTGGTACACTACTGTCTTCTTCTCTACTTAACCAAAGTAATGTTTCACTCATTGATTTCATGGTTAAACTTGCCCGTTGGATCCGATCTCTTATAATGCGTTCTTTCTCTGATGGGTTGGGGTTAACCTTTTCAAGTAAAGCACTATTACTTCGCATAATGGCGATGGGCGTACGTAATTCATGACTGGCATAACTTAAAAATGCTTGTTCACGTTCAACTGAATCGGCAACAGAAGCGAGATTATTATGGATTAGGTTAGCTAATTCATTGAGTTCTGTGAATCTAAAGTCTGGACGCTCTTTATCTAACTCGTCCAATTTTAATTGTTTTGCCCATTGTTGCAATGACTCCATAGGCAGTGCTACTTTTTTAAATACATAGAGCAACATCAGAATAAAAATGGTAATACCAGCCAAACCAAAAAGGATAATAACGACCATGGGATCAATGAAAAACTCATCCTTATGGTCTTCAGCTACTTTTTCGTGAACATTTTCTCTAAATCGAGAGACAAACACTTGCCCATCTTCTCTATCGACTACTAATAAAGAATAGACTTTTTCAGGGGGAGCAATATAAACCCAATCGACAAATTTACTATGCAGTTCTTCAGTTTCGGTTGGAATGACGGGGAAATAATTTCGTACAGGTTGGGGGACTTTTGTCCAATCTGTTGTTACGTGGTAGCCTAAGATTTTCTGCTCAATCTGATCCGCCTCCGGATATTTTTGAGCAATTTCTATCATTGTCTTTTCTATTACCACATCAAATGAACTAATAAATAAACGTGCACTTTGAAAAGAGAGTATTACCGCTATAAGTAGAACTAAACTGGTTAACAGTGCAAAAATATAAGTGCGAATACTCATTTAAAATAGCCTCTTGTTATAATTATTTTTCTCGTAGGGCAAAGCCAAAACCTGTTTCTGTTTCTATAGATAACTTAGCCTCTACTTTCTCAAGCTGTTTTCGTAAATGATGAATATGTACCTTTAAACTATTACTGTCAGGTTGTTCTTCTCCCCAAACAGTTTGTATAAGGTCTTTGCGAGAGATAGGTTTTGATGCTTCTCTCATAAATTTCTCTAATAACTTACAAGTAATGGGGGTTAATTTAACGGCCTGATTAGCATAAGTAGCAGAATGTGTTTTTAATTGTAAAACCAACTCACCCATTTGTAATGTACTGACTTGCCCACTACGTCGCTTAGATAATGCCAGTACTCTGATTAAAAGCTCCTCTATTTCAAAAGGTTTTACTAAATAATCATCGGTACCAACATTAAAGCCTGCAATTTTATCTTTTAAAGAATCACGCGCAGTGAGCATTAAAATAGGCGTGTCATTGCTACTTTCTCGTACTTTTTGGCACACAGATAAACCATCTAACCGAGGAAGGTTTAAATCTAATAAAATAACGTGATAGTCATTAAGCTCAATTAAAGATAATCCTTGCACGCCATTAGCGGCATGATCGCAGTTAATATCTTCAATTTCTAAATAATCAACGACAGTCGCGGCAAGATCGATATCATCTTCAACTAATAATACATTAATGCTCATGCACTAATTCCTTTTGTTGTTTAGGACTCAGTTTACATTTTACCTTTTCAATAAGGTTTATCGCATCTTGTTGAATCATTAACAAGGATGGAACAAGTAAAAGTGTGATAAAGGTGGCGAACAAAATGCCATAACCTAATGAGGCTGCTGCTGGAATAATAAACTGTGCTTGCGTTGATGTTTCACCTAACAGAGGCATTAAGCCAGCATAGGTGGTAATTGATGTTAATAAAACCGCGCGTAATCTTCCGGTGCAAGCATTAATAACCGCATCATAGGTTTTTATCTTTTGCTCTTTTAAATGATTAAAACGAGATACTAATAAAAGACTATCATTCACGACTACCCCACTTAGTGCCACAATACCATTAAACGAAAGAATGCTTAATATCATATCGTTATACCAATGTCCTAGAATAGCACCCACTAAACCGAAAGGAATAGCTGTCATAATAATAAAGGGTTGTACATATGACCGTAAAGGGATGGCTAATAAGATATAAATTGCAGCCATCGCTAGGATAAACAAGCGAGACATGGAATTAGTTGTTTCAGCTTGTTCTTCAGCTTCCCCAGAAAAATGAATAGATAAATCTGGGTAGCGACTTTCTAGATCAGGAATTAATGACGATTGTAATTCTGATACCAGTTCATTTGAAGAAATAATATCTTTATCTACTCGAGCACTGACATACACGGCAGGTAGCCCAGAAATACGCGTTATAGTATTTTGTTGATATTCAGATGTTATATTGGCAACTAACGATAAAGGTACGACTTGTCCATTGTTTAAACGAATGTTTGCGTTGATGACATCACTTGCCGTTTGGCGTTCATTTTCAGGGTAGCGAATTCTTACTTTTACTTCATCTTTACCGCGTTGATAACGTTGTACTACCTCACCACCAAATGCTTGTAGTACTTGCTGTGAAAGCTCTGCCGTTGTTAAGCCAAGGGCGAGTCCTTGTTCAGTAACTTCAAACTTAAGTTGTGCTTGTCCTGAATCAAAATTATCGTCGATACCACTAACACCAGCGACTTTAGATATTGCTTGTTTTATTTCTTGTCCTGCCGCGCTTAAGGTGTTGGTATCCCATGCTTTTAATTCTACTTTGAAGTTATCTCTACCACCAAAACCTGAGCTGATATCAAGTTTGCGTACCCCTTCTGGGGTTTTGGTTATCAATTTCCATTCTCGGACAAAGTCATTCAGACTATAGGGTGATAATTCATCTAATTCTACAACTATCGCTCCTGAAAGATCACTCTCTGCAATAACCTCGATCGTTGCAATAGCGCTGCCGTCACGACCATGATCTGCCATGAGTTTTTGATCTGCTTTTTGAGCTGCTTGTTCTATTATGAGTAAGTTTTTATTGGTTTGACCAAAGCTCGCATCATTTTGCATTGATATTGTTGCTTCAATAACGCTACCCGGAATGTCAGGGAAGAAAGCCATTCGAACAGTGCCATTTTGGGGCATACCAATAACCAAAATAAAAATGGCAATAAAAATACACATCACAGCATAACGAAAACTGATTGACCATTTGATTGCAGGCGTGTAAATACGATCACTAAACCATTGTAATCCTTTATCTGCACCTGCTTGAATATTGGGCCAGATATTAGCCCAGCCTGATTTAGGTTTTCTGTGAGTATCTAAATGGGCTAAATGCGCAGGTAAAACTAGTTTAGACTCTACAACTGAAAGCAATAAACAGATAGTCACAATGACAGCAAACTGTGCGTAAATCTGTCCCATGCCCCCGTCAACATTCGCTAAAGCAACAAAAGTCACTACGGTTGTTAATACGCCAAAAATAGTGGGCACAGCGACACGTTGGGTACCTAAAATAGTGTTTTTTAGGGTATCTCCCCGTTCTTTTCTTGTGGTATAAACGCTTTCTCCCACCACAACAGCATCATCAACAACTATACCTAGCGCCAGTATAAAACCGAACGTTGTCATTTCATTAATGGTCATGCCAGTAAAGCTATCGGTCATGAAAAATAGCGTACCGCAAAATATAAACGGTAAACCAGCGGTCACCCAAAAGGCAACGCGCAAATTTAAAAATAACGCTAAGACAATAAATACAAGGGCTATACCTGAGAGTGCATTTTTAACGAGTAAGGCTAAACGATCCCGTATTAATATGCCGCCATCATTCCATGTTTCCATTGAAACAGTATCGGGTAATAAGGCACTGGTTTGCCATTGTTTGACAATATTATCTGCTTGCTCAACAATTTTTAGTACATCGCCATATTCATCTACTTTTATTTCAACACCGATGCCGGGCATGCCGTTATAACGTCCAACTACAAAAAGATCATCAGCAAAACTGTCTTTCACATCAGCAACATCACCGAGTAAAATACGAGTGCCATCTTCAAGTGTCACTAATGGGATATTATCAAATTCTTTTTGACTGTAGGCTTGTTCAGCTACTTTTAAATTAACCACTTTGTCAGCATTACGTAAACTGGTTGAGATAGCCGATGAAGACTCATTGTTTACAATGGTGGCAATATCATTAAAAGTTAACCCATAGGTTTGTAGCTTTTGTTCATTCAGCTCGATAGATATCATCGGCTCAGCTTTACCATTTATGGTGACATTTGAAATTGCAGCTTGCGCTAATAGATCTACTTTTAAACGCTCTGCTATTGCTTGTAAAGCTGTGCGATTCGTTTCACCAAAAATTTTGATGGAATAGGCGTGTGTAAGTCGAGTTTCTTTGGCAATAACAGCGTTTTCAGCATCTGCTGGAAAACTATAAATAGCATCAACTTTGGCATTGATATCGCGTAGTAAAATATCTAAGTCATAGTTAGATAACCCTTCAACAACAACGTTACTACCACTGGCCGTTGAAGTAGAGGTAATACGTTTTATGCCTTGTACGGTAGCTAGCGCTTCTTCTATTTTAATCGCAATGCCTTCTTCAGAAAGCTTGGCGTCGCCACTATCGTATGTCATCGAAATGCTAATTGAGTCAGAGGCTCTTGGAGGAAAAGCTTCTTTTCTTAATTGATTAAATGACATCAATCCAAGAAAAATAATTGAGAGCATTAATAAGTTTGCTGCAACAGAATTACCTGCAAACCATGCAATTATGCCCCGCTGCTCATGAGGAGAGATCATTAAATAGTCTCCTCTGTTTTAGTTTCAACTTTCATATTCAATAAATAGCTAGCTAATGGGCGATTGACAATTTTTGCCTGTGTTAACTGCTCAATAGGCTGTACATAAACGAACTTATCGTGAGAAAACATAACGTGAACGGGGAGATGAACTAGCAAATTATCATCGCTGACTTGCCACACAGTATTGTTGTTGATTAACGCTGATGCGGGTAGCTTCCATAATGCCTCAACGGCTTTACCGCTAATTGATGCCTTGATAAAAGTGCCAGGGAATAAAGGTTGGGGGCTCTCTATTGGGCGTTCTACTGATGCAATTAATGCTCGTTGACGATTGTTGCTACCAATATGTTGTTCAAAGCGATTAACGTTAGCTGACCATGTGTTACCGGTTGATTCTTCGCTAAGCTCCACCTTAATGTCACGTAATAGAGCACTATCACTTGGCAGTAACTGCCATTGTTGATTAGACAGTGGTAATGACACTTCAAACAAACTGATATCGTATAGCTGGGCAAGGGCAGTGCCTGCCTGAATATTACTTCCTATTTGTATATCTTTAGAAACAACTAAGGCATCAAAAGGAGCTAATAATTTTGTTTGTGCTAAGTCATATTCAGCTTTTGCAACTGTAGCATTAGCCATTGCAACGTTGGCTTTAGCTACTGCTAATTGTGGCTTACGCAGTACGAGAGCAGATGCTTGCTCAGTGGCTAACGTTGATTGTGACCATTCTTGTTTAGCTTGTTCACTGTTAAGCTCTTCTTGTGCTAAGGCTAACTTTGCATCCGCTAAGGTTACTAATGCATTGGCTAAACTCTGTTGATAAGCAATAGCTTCAATTTCTAATAAAACATCACCTTTTTTAAAGGTATTACCTGTTAACAGTTTAGGAGACATGTAGACAATATGGCCACTAACTTGCGAGGTGATAGCAAGTTGATTTCTTGAGGTGACTTCTCCATAGGCTGTTATTTTTGCCTGTTTTGATACGGGAGAAACCTGTGTAACTGAAACAATGGGGTGCGTTGTTTTAGCGGCTGGTGGAGGCATTTTCTTTTGATCGGCTAATAAAATGCTATTAACACTAATCGCTACAAAAATACTGGCAAAGCCTGCAATAGTGATAATTGTTTTTTTGGTAAAAACAGCCATGATTTAAACTCCTAAACCTAGTGCAAGTCCCAGTGAAATACGATTATTTAATTTTTCGTATTTCAATTGGGTTACTTGTGTTTGTAATGAAAATGTTTGTTGTTGAATATTTAATAGATCAATTAATGACACCGTGCCTTGGCGATAACGGGAGGTATAAATGTTTTCACTTTGTTTAGCGCTTATTAAGGCCGATTCTATTAACGCTAAACGTTGGCTAATACTCTGTTCTTGAGCAATTGTTTTATCAACCTCATTTACCGCAAGAAGTAATGTTTCTTGAAAACCCCAATAGCTTTTTTCAGCGGCCAATTTAGCTATTTCTACTTCACTGGTTAATTTTCCTGCATTAAAAAGTGGTGCAGATAATTGTCCTAATAATTGCCATGCACTACTGCCAAAAAGAGCGTCATGTAAATTAGCATCACTATTGGTTATCGAAGCATTCAATGAAAGGCTAGGTAATAATGCTTTATAAGCAACTTTATGTTGATACTGGCTAGCAATGATACCTTGATAAGCTTGTTGTAAATCAGGGCGTCTACCTAAATTTTGCTTTTCTATATTAGCTAAAGGCAACAATACCTCGGGAAAAACCTGACGATAAGTGAGCTGGTTTTCAGTAACCCCGGTGAGTAATGTTAAATCTCTAAGTGCTTGTTGATACTGCGCCTGATAATCAACTAACGTCGCTTGGCTACTTTGTGTTGATGATTTTGCGGTATCAAGTTCGTTTAATTCGATTAATCCTTTACGGTAGCGGTCGATGATAACTTGCTCGTTAGTTTTATAGGTGGCTACTCGTTCTGCTTCAATCGCGATAAGTTGCGCAAATTGTACCAAACCCAAGTAGGCTTTCATTACGTTGGCCACCAATAAATCTTTAGCACCTTGATAGGCATAAGCACTGGCGACAGCATTGGCTTTTTCTGCCTGTGAAGCATCGGCGAGTTGTTGCCAAATATCTAGCGTCCAAGCAACATTAATACTCGAATTATAAATGGCTTTATTTGATTCAGATTTATCTGCATTGAGACCGCCTGTAATACTTGGCCATTGTGCTGAAGATGTCACTTTTAGCTGTTGCTCTGCCGTTTTTAATGTAATTAATGTTTGCTGTAAACTGGGGTTATTCTCCAGTGCAATGGCAATTAATACATTCGCCTCATCAATATTAAGCAACTGCAATAAGGATATTGTAGGTCGTTGGTAATCGGTCTTAATATTGGTAAGTGTTATATTCTGTAGATTTTCTTTAGCTTGCTGATCAAAATGAACATCATCAAAAGAGGAACAAGCACTTAAAAGACAGCAACTAAGTACACTAAAAAAATATGGTAAAAACTTCACGATTAACCCCAAATATCAAACTGTATTTAAAGGATACGTAGTTGTTGGTTAAGTGAAGGTTAAGAATGAACAATAGATTGAATATATTTATTCTAATATGAAAAACTGTTCTCTTATTGATAACAATAGAGACAACCTATAAGCGCTCAATCATTATTTTTGTACCATTGAAAAAGGAATTAATTGGCTTATGAGCTAAGTATTATGGCTAGGGGGTTTATGGTTGTTTTTTTGAACAGTGAACATGATGCAAATCAAGCTTTATTGTGAAGAAATAGTGTTCATGCTTGACGGTAAGGCACATATTTAATAGGCTGAAAGCATGTTCCCTATGTAGTTGAGAGCAATATGAAATTTCTTTTGATAACCTTGAGTTTGATTCCTTTCGTAGTTATTGCTGATATTAATAAACCGACTGTAGATTTAGCAGATCTTAGTTTTGATGAATTGATGCAGGTAAATATTACCTCAGTAAGTAAAAAAAGCGAAAAGCTATCTGAAGCTATTGCAGCCGTGTATGTCGTTACCCGAAATGAAATACGCCGCTCTGGCGCTACCTCTATTCCTGAAGCTTTACGCCTTGTCCCCGGTGTTGATGTAGCACAAATAGATCCTAACAAATGGGCTATTGGCATAAGAGGCTTTAATGGCCGTTTTTCTAGTAAACTATTGGTGATGATTGATGGGCGTAGTGTTTATACGCCAACTTTTTCTGGCGTTTACTGGGAAAATCAAGATTATCTGATGGAAGATATTGAGCGTATTGAAGTGATTAGAGGGCCAGGGGCAACCTTATGGGGAGCTAATGCGGTTAATGGCATTATAAATGTGATTACCCGTGATACCAAAAATACGCAAGGGGGGGTTGCTTCTTTTGCAAAAGGTAATGAATTAAAAGGGTTAGCTGAACTTCGTTACGGTGGAGAGTTAAGCGAAAAAGCAAATTATCGAATATATGCTAAAACAAAACAAATTGATGAAGGTGTTAGCACAAAGAGAAAAGTACAGGACAATGATGGGGAATATTTTCAGCTAGGGTTTCGTGCTGATTGGCAACGTAGTGATGACCAATGGTTTACTTTTTTGGCAGATACCTATAAAAATGAATTATCTCAAGTACATAATGTTCCTGACCTAACTGGTTTTTACACTGTAACTGAGGGAGAAATTGACAATAAAGGTACTACGTTCGGTTTTCGTTGGAACCAACTAACAGGTTTAAACTCAGAGTTTACGGTTAATGTAAACTATGATTACTCAGATCGTAAAGAGCTTAAGTTTAGTGAAAAACGAGATACATTTGATTTAGACTTCCAGCATAAAGTAATGCCCATTGATAACCATGAAATAGTTTGGGGGGCAGGCTATCGGTTAAGCTATAACGAATTTTTTTCTGGTCAGTTAATCTCAGTTGAAGAGGTTGATGAAAGAATAGAAATTTGGAATGTTTTTGTTCAAGATGAAATTAGCTTTCCAGAGGTAGATTTTACCTTAGCTGTAGGGACTAAAATTGAAGGAAATAGCTATACTGATACCGAATTACAACCCAGTTTACGTGCCCGGTGGGTACCTAGTGAGAAATTCACTTGGTGGTGGGCTATTTCTCGGGCTTCACGTACACCATCGCGTCATGAAAATAGTAGCTTTACTAATGTCGAGGTTATACCTGCTTTTGAACTTCCTATGGATCCAACTATTCCGTTTCCTACGCTTATTCAATTGCAAGGTCAGGAATCTTATGAACCAGAACAAGTTGATACCTACGAATCGGGAATACGTTGGATACCTACCGATAAATTAGCCTTAGATATAAGTTTTTTTTATAATAATTACTCAAATCTTCGTAGCTATACTATAGGCACTCCAGGGGTAGAATTAGCTAATGGGCAACCTCTGTTCGTTGTGCCTTTAATGTTAGAAAATAATATAACGGGTACAACAAAAGGGACTGAGATATTACTTACTTGGCAAGCAAATGATAAAGCTAAGTTTAAATTTAGTTATAGTTTTTTAGATGAAAATTTAAAAGATACTCAAAATAATGCCTTTAATGACTCTCTAGTTTCATTGGTGCAAGACCGCTCTCCAAATAACCAAGCTTCGTTATGGGGAAGTTTTGATTTATCTTCTGATGTAGAGCTTGATGTTCGTCTATTTTATGTTGATGAACGTCCTTTTCAATTTGAGAATACAGAGCCTGTTAGAAGTAATCTAAATGCCGATATTAGACTTGCGTGGCACCTCAATAATGCCGTTGAATTGTCGCTAGTAGGACGAAATTTATTATACTCTTCACGACAAGAGTTCATTATAGAAACTTGGCCTGAACCTTCTGAAATAGAACGTAGCATTTTTGCTAAAATTAAGTTGGAGTGGTAAAGAAAAGACTAGTCTCACAGAATTGTTATAGTGAACTTTGGAATGATTTTATCATTGATAAAACAAACATTTTCAATGTTCCTAGGCTTACAAAAATAACTATGATACAAATCAACACTATCTCGAAGATACATTGATTAAGGTTGACCGTTATTTAACATAATCGTATGTTAAATAAAATAAATTAGATTTACCTAATGTTAAGAAAATAATAAATATAGTGGGTTAGCGTAGTATGAAATTTCCTTTAGCGGTGCTTGGTTTTATTCCCTTTATTGTTATTGCTGATATCAATAATACATCACCAGAATTGACAGAGCTTAGTTTTGATGAACTGATGCAAGTAAATATCACCTCGGTGAGTAAAAAAAGTGAAAAACTGTCGGAAGCCAGTGCTGCTGTTTACGTCGTAACTCGAAACGAAATACGCCGCTCTGGCGCTACTTCTATTCCTGAAGCATTACGTTTGGTGCCGGGTGTTGATGTGGCACAGATAGATCCTAATAAATGGGCTATAGGAATCAGAGGTTTTAATGGTCGATTCTCTAATAAATTATTAGTGATGGTTGATGGGCGTAGTGTTTATACGCCTACTTTTTCTGGTGTCTACTGGGAAAATCAAGATTACCCAATGAATGATATTGAGCGTATTGAAGTAATTAGAGGTCCTGGAGCAACTTTATGGGGGGCTAATGCGGTTAATGGTATTATTAATATCATTACTCGCGATACCAATCAAACACAGGGTACTGTAGCCTCCTTCGCATCAGGAAATGAATTAAAGGGATTAGCAGAGTTTCGTTATGGAGCAGAAATATCTAAAGAAGCAAGCTACCGAGTTTATGCTAAGGCACGTCATGTTGATAACGGGTTGAGTACAGAGCGTGAGCAACAGGAAAATGAAGGTAAGTATCTTCAATTAGGGTTCCGTGCTGATTGGCAACGAACGAGTGGCCAGTGGTTTACCTTTTTAGGGGATACGTATAAAAATGAGACATCACAGCTTCATAATATACCTAATTTTCCGTATTTTGATGGGATATCAGGGGTAACCGATGGAGAGGTTAAGAACAAAGGAACAAAGCTTGGCTTTCGCTGGAGCCAATTGACGGGGCTAGATTCAGAGTTCAATATTAATCTAAATTATGATTATTATGATCGTCAAGAATTTAAATTTAGTGATAAACGTGATACTTATGATATAGATTTTCAGCACAAAATGATCCCTTCTGATAATCATGAATTGATTTGGGGAGGGGGCTACCGTATTAGTGATAACGAACTTACTTCAGGTCTTTTACTTGCAGTTGATGAAGCAGATGAAACAACAACCATTTGGAATCTATTTATTCAGGATGAAATCAACTTTCCAACATTAGATTATACCGTGATAGTAGGTGCTAAAATTGAAGGTAATAGCTATAGCGGTAAGGAAATTCAGCCCAGTTTACGCGGCAGTTGGGTACCTAATGAACACTTTACTTGGTGGTGGGCTGCCTCTCGAGCAACTCGCACACCATCCCGTGGTGAAACAAGTTCCAACATTAATGCTGGTGTTTCAGCTGCTTTTGAACTAGATCCCAATAACCCACTACCCACAATACTTCGAGTGGAAGGCCAGAGTTCCTTTAAAGCAGAGCAAGTTGATACGTATGAATCAGGGTTACGTTGGATGCCTGCTGATGGGTGGGCATTTGATCTAAGTCTTTATTATAACAACTATACAAATTTACGGAGTTATACTATTGGGTCACCCTCCATGCAAGTTGTGGATTCTCAACCAATCATAGTACTACCATTATTGCTTAATAATAATATGAAAGGTAGAAGCAAAGGAGGGGAGTTATTAGTTACTTGGCAGGCAAGCCATAATACTAACTTTAGATTTAGTTATAGTTTTTTAGATGATACTTTAAAAGACTCTCAAAATAATTACTTCACAGAATCTCTTATTACCTTAGGAGAAGATAGAACTCCGCGGAATCAAGCATCGATATGGGGAAGCTTTGATTTAGGGCCTCAAGTTGAACTTGATTTCCGCCTGTTTTATGTAGATAAACGACCTTATGAATATCCACAACTCAAGTCGGTGGATAGTAACTTTAATGCTGACTTTAGACTTGCATGGAATCTAAACGATACCGTTGAATTATCATTAGCTGGCCGTAATTTACTCTATTCTTCACGGCAAGAATTTGTAATAGAAACATGGCCTGAGCCTTCGCAGATTGAGCGTAGTCTTTTTGTTAAAGTTAAATTTGAGTGGTAACAAATTTTGTATCTCATTAAGCCAAACATAAAGATTACACTAAACTTACTTGCCCTTATTTGCTTTGTTACTTTTATCAGTAATAACGTTTTTGCAAGAGAGCAAACCTTGGGTAGTCTCAAGGCTGCCTATGTCTATAATATTGCTAAATTTACCCGTTGGCCAGAATCCGTTTTAAGCCCGGATAAAAGTCCATTTAAGCTTTGTGTATATGGTAATGATGATACGATTACACAATTAAAGTTATTAGCTAACCGTAGTCTTCAAAACCATACAATATTGGTTAAAACAATAACTAATGAGACGGCCCTTAATGATTGTCATATTTTGTATGTTAGTGCTCAGGAAAGTCGAAGATTTGGTTACTTATTGTCTTTAATCAAACAAAAAACGGTACTCACTATCAGTAGTGATGATGACTTTTTACGCTTTGGTGGTTTGATTAACCTTACTGAATTAGATAAACGCTTGCAGTTTGAAGTGAATATGGAGCAATTAGCAGACTCAAAACTGACATTTAGCTCTAAGTTATTATCATTAGGCAAGCTAATTGGAAAGGCGAGGTGATTTCTTCTATGAAAATTAAAAATTTATCATTACGTAGCCAATTAACGTCAATTGGATTGATTTCTGGTTCTTTGGTGGCATTTGCTGTGGTTACCCTGTTGGCTATCATTCAATATAATTATACTAATGAGAATATTAACAAGCAGCTTACAGCTCTTTCGCAACTTATTGCGAATCAAAGTACAGCTTCTGTGAGCTTTGTCGATCGTGAAGCAATACAAGAAACATTAAATAGTTTACAAGTTATTCCTGAAATAGGCATGGCTCAGATATACAACCTAAAAGGAGAGTTATTGGCTGAATATTTAAAGCCAATGATAAAATATCCTCTGGATAGAGAAAAGTTAAAGCCTGAGAATTTAATGTTTCATAAAGTTAACTTGGAAGATGATTTATTCTATGTAAATAAAATCGTAGTACAAGATACGGAACTTGGTTATGTTTTGTTAATGAATGATCGAGGCTTGTTACAAGAGCGATTATTTTTACAATGGTTAGTGGCACCGTTTTTTATCTTAGCTGGCACATTACTCGCTTATGTTTTTTCTACCCGAATGCAACGTGCAATCTCTAATCCTATTTTAAAGTTAACAAATGTAATGGATCAGGTTACACGTGAAAAAAACTATCAAATACGTTTAGAAGAAGAACGCACGGATGAAATAGGCTCACTCATTTCTGGCTTTAATATGATGCTAGAACAAGTTGAAGTACGTGATAAAAAATTAGCTAAACATCGTGATAATTTAGAGTCTGAAGTTGTTAAGCGTACAAAAGAGTTAGTACAGGCGAAGGAAAATGCAGAAGCCGCAAGCAAAGCTAAAAGTGAATTTTTAGCAACTATGAGTCATGAAATTAGAACACCAATGAATGGTGTTTTAGGTATGACTGAATTGCTGATTGATACTCCTTTAAATCTGTCTCTTATACACATCTGACGCTGCCGACGAAGAGGATAGTGTAGA
>CAJXUT010000075.1 GCA_913061365.1 uncultured Colwellia sp. | reverse complement strand
GAGATCTACACTATCCTCTTCGTCGGCAGCGTCAGATGTGTATAAGAGACAGGGACATACGTTAGTTTTTACTATTTTTACCGTTATTCTTTGTTATGGGACATATGTCCATTGACTTTGTACTCAATTGATAAATAAGAGATTTTATGAGAGATAAATTAATAGCAATCATTTTGCTTATTATTATGTGTTTAAACTTTTTTGACGTACTAACAGACATTTCTTTAGGGGTTCCAATATGGCATGTATTATCAGAAAGTCTCATTGTCATTGTATCTGGAATTGGCGCATTATTTTTATTCAATGATATTTCTAAACGCACTTCTGATATATCAAGGCTACGACAAGAGTTGATAATATCTGATGATAAATTGAGAAATATTTCTGATGAGATGAAAAATGCTCGTCATGAATACAGTGCCGTTATCCACAGCCAATTCACCCAATGGTCATTAACGCCAAGTGAGCAAGATGTAGCGATGTTACTATTAAAGGGTTTAAGCTTTAAAGAAATGAGTGCAGTACGAAACACCAAAGAAAAAACAGTTCGTCAACAAGCTTCTGTTATTTACAGTAAAGCCAATGTCGAAGGAAGACATGAATTCGCAGCATGGTTTCTAGAAGATTTTATGTAACAAGAATAAAACTAAATAGAATTATTTATCTTTTGCTACATCAATTTACTTAAATTTAAGTAAATTGGTCATGCAGCTATTTAACCATAACGGATAACAACATTTATTATAGGTTACGAAGTTTCCTGAAATGGCATATAGGCTAAAGCTGTTTGATAGGCTTCAGTCATACGCTCTTTATCGTTATATACTCGTTCAATTACTGCAATCCCTCTAGTTAATACAACAAGGTAACGGGCTGTAGCTTGAGCATCGCCACTAAATTGTTTATCTTTGATCGCTTGCTCTAATCGTTTTTTCATTATGTTTTCTAATCCATCTAGAAAACAAGTGAGACATAAATGAATGTCTGGACATTTTTGTGAAGCTTCCATAATCGCGCGAGTGCTAAAGCACCCTTTTACTTCTTTGTCACTGCATAAGCGCTCTACCAAACTACTGAGTAGCTGGCTAAAAGCTTTTTTAGCATCAGGGTTTTGCAGTTCGTTCTCAATAAAAGTTAAAAACTTCTCGGTATAGTGACTAAATGCTTTAAGAAAAAGAACATTTTTACTTTGGTAAGCGTTATATAAACTGCCACGTTGAACACCTGACTCTGCTGCTAAATCAAGCATAGTAGTAGCATTAAAGCCCTTTTTTGAAAATACATTAACTGCGGCATCTAACACTTCATCTTCATTGAACCTACGTGTACCAACCATAATTCTCTACTTATTTACACTTATGAATATTCTAATCTTTGCGTATTCTAACTTATTCTTGACATCGCTGTCATCTTTGACATACTTGTCAATATTGACACAAGTGTCAAAATTAAAATAAGAGGACTATTTACATGCCATCATTAGATTTATATTACTGGACTACACCCAATGGTCATAAGATAACTATTTTATTAGAAGAAGCAGGCCTACCGTACAACTTGCATCCTATTAATATTAATAAAGGTGAGCAACTAACGCCTGAATTTCTCTCTATTAGTCCTAACAACCGCATTCCAGCCCTTGTAGATCCTTCTCCAAATGACGAAGACAAATCTTTATCACTTTTTGAATCAGGTGCTATTTTGGAATATTTAGCTGATAAAACAGGGTTGTTTCTACCCACATCAGGCGCAAAACGTTATAACGTATTACAGTGGTTATATTGGCAAATGGGTGGACTGGGGCCTATGGCGGGTCAAAATCACCATTTTTCACATTACGCTCCAGAAAAAATTCCCTATGCAGTTAATCGTTATGTGAATGAAACATCGCGTTTATATTCCGTATTAGATAAACAATTATCTGAAAAGCTATTTATTACTGGAGAGTATTCAATTGCTGACATAGCCAGTTACCCTTGGATTCGCTCATATGAAAAGCAAGGTCAGAATCTTGATAACTTTCCTAATGTTAAATCATGGTTCGAACGCATTTCTGCTCGCCCTGCGGTTATTAAGGCTTATGAAAAGGCGGAAACTATTAATAGTAGTGCTTCAGTGACTGAGGCAGGTAAAGCCATTTTATTTGGACAAAAATCTTAAATTCACTTATAGACCCAAAACACTCCATCAACCTTAAGGAAATATTATGACAATTACACTTTTTGAATTAGCAGGCGCAGATCGTAACATTCGCTTTGCTCCCCATTGCTGGAAGTCTAAACTAGCTTTAGTACATAAACAGTTAAGTTATAAAACTGAACCCGTTTGGTTTACAGAAAAAGACAAGTTTGCTTTTGCCGAACAGCCTTTATTACCTGTTATTACAGATGGCGAACAAATCATTAGTGATTCATGGAAAATAGCTGAGTACTTGGAAGATAATTATGCTGATAAACCACGTTTATTTGCCAATGAAGAAGCTAAAGCAAAAGCTGAGGCATTTCACCAATGGCTATCAACTGTTTTATCTAAACATATACCGGGGATTCTGATTTTAGATCTTTATAACGTCATAGCAGATCAAGATAAAGACTATTTTCGTACTAGCAGAGAAGAGCGTATCGGCACAACCTTAGAAGCATTTGCGGCAACACCAGAGAAACATATCAAAGGTTTACAAGCTGAGTTGTCAACGGTAAGAGAGTTATTAGCGGATCAAGATTATTTAGGTGGTGATAAACCTGATTATAGAGACATTTGCTTATTAGGTACCTTTTTGTGGATTGCGACTTCTGGAACGCCAGAATTTTTAGAAAAAGATGATATTGTTTATTCTTGGTACCAGCGTGTATTGAACGATTACAGTGAAGTGATTCCAAAATCAGTCATGGTTTAACGGCTATTACTTACAGTAATAAATATTATAGGAAACCCTGTTAATGTATAAAGTAACAGGGTCTCTTTAACCTAAATAACCTGAACTCGGTTTAATAGGCTATTGGCTAGTATAACCTGTCATATTTGCTGGAGATAAAATATCAGCGATTTGTTCTTCATCAAGTAAGCCTTTTAACCTAATTAGTTCAACAATACCCTGACCTGTTGCTAAGGCCTCTTTTGCTAAAGCAGTAGCAACTTCATAACCTAAAACAGGAACTACAGCAGTAACTACACCAATGCTTTTCTCAACATAATGATTACATTGTTGCTCATTTGCTTCTATTCCAATAACACAGTTTTTACGCAGCGTTACACTAGCATTTATCAACATATGAATTGATTCGAGCATAGCTTGAGCAATCACAGGTTCCATAACATTAAGTTGTAATTGACCTGCCTCTGAAGCAAGGGTAATAGTTAAATCATTGCCAATCACTTTGTAACAAACCTGATTAACTACTTCAGGAATTACTGGATTAACCTTACCAGGCATAATGGATGAACCCGGTTGCATTGCTGGCAAGTTTATTTCATCAAACCCTGCTCTTGGTCCAGATGATAGTAAACGTAGATCATTACATATTTTAGATAGCTTAACTGCTAATGACTTTACTACCGCTGAATAAATAACAAAACCTTGAGTACTTTGGGTAGCCTCAACTAAATCTTCAGCTAAATGTAGTTCTTCTATTTCAGATACTTCACGTAAATACTTAATGACTTTTTGTGAATAACCTTTAGGAGTGTTTAAACCCGTACCAATTGCTGTTCCACCCATATTAATGCCATACAATGCTTGTCGCCCAATGGTTAAGCTGGAAACTTCACTATCAATAGAACGAGCAAAAGAATGAAATTCTTGCCCTAACGTCATGGGAACAGCATCTTGTAACTGAGTTCTTCCCATTTTTATTATGTGCTTAAATTGCATAGCCTTTTGTTCAAATGCTTTAGTCAAAAGAACTAGTTCATCACACAAATATTTACTGGCATGGAGCATCGCTAAGTGTAAAGCCGTTGGATAAGCATCGTTTGTCGATTGTGAGGCATTAACATGGTTATTAGGATGACAATGTTGATAATCACCTCGTTGATATCCCATTATTTCCAACGCTCGATTTGCAATGACTTCATTGGCATTCATATTGGTTGAAGTACCTGCGCCCCCTTGTATCATGTCGAGAGTAAATTGCTGATGAAGTTTTCCTTTTAATAATTCATCGCAAGCAATACAAATGCTATCTCTTTGCTGAAGCGTAATAACGCCACAGTCAGCATTAGCCATAGCCGCTGCTTTTTTAACTTGAGCAAAAGCAAAAATCAATTCAGGATAACGATGTAACGGTTCGCCACTGATATAAAAGTTATCTTGCGCCCGTAATGTCTGAATACCAAAATAGGCGTAATCGGGTACTTCACGGTCACCAAGTAAATCATGTTCTGTACGAGTTTTACCACTGGCCAATTCTAAGATATCAACTTTGGCACTCGATTTAGTTGGGTTTAACTGAGTTAATAATTGCTTTAAAAGACTTTCTGTAATTTTAACTTTGAACTGTGGCCTAGCATCTAATAACGAAGTTAGTTGTGTTGCTGAAATTTGATAGATAACAACCGCGGTATGACATTTTGCAGTTGTAGTGTGATATGACTCTTCAACCAGTAAGCCTTCCGAAATAAAATCTCCTCGGCTAAAGGTTATTAGTGTTTTATGCTCGTGATGACCTGCTTTTCTTGATATATCAATACTTCCAGAACTAATTACGGCGAAGCTATCACGTGCCTGCCCTTCATGATGAAGGGTTTCACCTACAGAATATTGTTTTTTAGTCATCAAAGAAGCCAGTGCATTTATATCCTCTTTTTGAGCTTTTTTAAATGCCTGACAACTCGTTAAAAGTACTATGAGTTCTTCCATTTCTACTCCGTATGCCATTTTCAGGTAGTTGAATGACTATATCATCAAATATCGTTAATTAATTAGCACAATATAGTCTGTAATTTATTATATTCCTATTGATACCAAACACTAATAACTATAGTTGATGGAAACCATGAGCCGCCACTTTGAGATTGTGTAATGTTTGTGATTTCAATATCTGGTTTTGATGCTAACCAAAGATTCACTTCAGCTTCTAATCCACAATCTGATGAAGATTCCGAATGAGGTAGGAAACCTCGTTTAGATCTAATAATTTTAGTAAATATTTTCACTTTCATTTTGTTATACCTTCCTTGCTAATTTAATTGAATGATACATTTTTATTCTTTTTTAGTAAGCATAAATGGATCAACAATAAGATTTTTAAAGCTTTTCTGTTAAATACGTAATCACTTTATTCTATATCATGATCATATATTGCATTACATAGTATTTTATTTAGCGGTTATACTGTTAAGTGTAATAAAAAAACGCAGGAGCATTACTATGCAGATGGACAAAAGAGAACACCCTCGTTATATCCCTTTGGATCTAAACGCCGCAATTACAATTTCGCCTCCACCGCCAAAAGAGAGGATTTATCTAGAGGGCACCGTAATCGACATGAGTCAAAATGGAATTAAAATTAAATTACACTCCACTATGCCAAACAACATTCCAACCAGTAAAATTCTCATCAATATTATTATGCCTCAATCAGGTTTGCCCGTTAAAATCCGAGGCTCTATTCGCCACATTACCGATGAATCAGAGTGCGGTATTAACTATAATGATGATCACAATGAAGATGACTTACAAGATTTGCTCTTTGAATGTATTAAAGTACACTAATTAATGTAATTATCCCCCCTTAACCTGTGGTGAATTAAAATTATTGTGATGTTTTCTTTTGTCTTATTTTACATCAATATAATCAATAAATAGTTAGGTTAAACTATTGCCATATGGCCTCTCATTATTATTAAATCATCGAGACCAACAGTCCCAAATTTTTATACAAACAATTATTGGTGAATACAGTGACAAAGTCTTTAAAACCGGATTATTTTTCAAGTAAAAATAAGATGAGTTATGCTCTCGTATTTTTTGCAAGCTTAGTGATTTTCTTTATCTCACAAATTATCCAGTTCTACCTCAATGCTTATGACTTTACCTCTATGTATATTTCATTTTGTGCGGGCTTTATTCTATTTATTCCTCTTGTAAGCTTGGTACTCCATCCCCTTATTCTCAATAGGGAAGGTAAACGAGAAACCTTTCACTTTAGTCAGTTACTCTCAAATATTGGTTTAGTGTGCGTGATTCAATTTCTATGCTTTCTCATTTGGATTACCGATGCAATTGCTTTGTATAGTTTATATGTGGATCAAAACTCATTTCTTGCTAAAGCATTTAATATTCAAACACAGGTTAAAGGGGATATGACTTTTGAGTTTTATTGCTTTAATTTTGCACTTGCTTGGGTATTTTCATTTTTGTCTATGGTAGTTGGTATTCTACCTTGCTTGATTGCCCGCTTGGATAATTTAGGCGTTGTGGGTAATTTTGTAACTTCGCTTTCATTTGCAAAAAAGCATAAAGCTATGCTGTGCTTGTATGCCTTACTCATTTCTAGTTCAGTACTGGTATCATTACTTTATGCTAAATACCTATTTCTTGTGCTTTTTCCTGTCATATTGGTTTGGATATTCACTCAGTTAAATAAAGCCTATTTATTATTACCCACGGTTAAGAAATAGTTTAAATATTCAGCAAAATCATACGCATTTACCGATTAAAAACATTGTGTTTTAATTTAGTTTGGTAAATGCGTTTATCAATTTAAAAACCTTCTAAAACAATTTTTCCAATCGACTTACCCGATTCAATTTCTTTATGAGCTGCTCTTAAATTTTCAGCATTAATTGTCCCTAAGTTTTTACCAAAGGTTGTTTGGATAATGCCTTGGTCGATCAATGCTGAAATGTTATTAAGAAGATAGTGCTGTTCTATCATATCTTTCACATTAAACATTGAACGCGTGAACATAAACTCCCAATGTAATGATAAACACTTTGGCTTTAGCTTAGTAATATCAACAGATTTAGGATCATCAATTAGCGCTATTTTTCCCATAGGGGCTAACAACTCTACGTAACTATCTAGGTAGGAGTCAGTATGCGTTAAGCTCGCAACATGAGTAACCTGCCCTATATTTAACTGCTCAATTTGTGCTTGTAATGGTTTAGAGTGATCAATCACAAAATCAGCACCTAAACTTTTCACCCATTTAGCAGAACTTTCACGAGAGGCGGTACCAATAACTGTTGCACCAGTTAGAGAACTCGCTAATTGAACTAAAATAGAACCAACACCGCCGGCTGCACCAACGATTAAAATCACATCGCTTGATTTTTCTTTTGTCTCAGGATTTTGTTTTGTAATAGCTAAGCGCTCAAACAACAATTCCCAAGCGGTAATAGCGGTTAAAGGCAACGCGGCAGCTTCGCTGTCAGATAAACTTTTTGGCTTATTACCAACAATGCGCTCATCAACTAGTTGAAATTCAGCATTACTCCCCTGACGATTCAAATCACCAGCATAAAACACCTTATCACCGGGTTTAAACTGACTAACCAACTCACCCGTAGCAACAACTTCTCCTACGGCATCCCACCCAAGAACTTTGTATTCATCATTAGCTGGATTAACATTTTGACGAATTTTACAATCAACAGGGTTCACGGCAATCGACATGATTTTTACTAATAAATCTCTTCCTGATGCTGTAGGTTGTGGTAACTCAATATCAACTAACGATAACGATTCACTTATAGGTAATGACTGTGTATAACCAATTGCTTTCATAAGAATTCTCCATAATTTTGTAATAGATGTTAAATAAATAATTAACTTACTAATAATGATAAAGCTTGATTACCTAAAGATATACAGGATAATAATTGAATCTTTATCAATTTATATTTGACAATAATGCTTTTAGAAGACTTAAATATCATTATAAAAGTTGCTGAGTTTAGAAATATTACCGCAGCTGCAGAAAGTTTAGATATGCGTACAGCCACGGCTAGTGCTGCGATTAAGCGCGTAGAAAAGGCACTAGGTGTTGAACTCTTTATTCGCACTACCCGGCGTTTACGATTATCAGTGGCCGGTGAAAAATATATTCCTCATTGTCAACAAGCATTGCAAACCCTTAATTTAGCCCAACAAAGTGTAAAGGACGATTTGGATGTTATTGATGGAGAGCTGAGAATTTCAGTGCCATCTGATTTAGGTAGAAACTTAATATTGCCTTGGTTAGATGAGTTTATGCAAAATCATGAAGGCATTCGTATTAAGATTCACATTAGCGACAGCAATGTAGATTTTTACCGTGATCCTGTTGATATTGCATTACGTTATGGTTCACCAAATGATCCAAACTTATACGGTTTTAAAATTTGTAATGTTCCTCGTATTACTTGTGCAGCACCTGATTATCTTAATAAACATGGAATACCACAGCATCCAAATAATTTAATCAACCATAACGGGCTTTTATACCAACTCGGAGATATTATTTATGATGTTTGGGAGTTTTGTCATCTACAAGAAAACATTAAAGTTAAAATGCAGAGTAACCGTGCTTCAAATGATGCTGAACTTGTTAGACGCTGGTGTGTCAGCGGGAAAGGAGTTGCTACAAAGTCATGTTTAGATATGTCAAACGACTTATTAAGTAATGCTGTTACTCCACTATTATCAGAGTACACAGCAAGGTCTACTGAACTATGGCTTATTTGTCCAAGTCGGCAAACCATTACCCCTCCCGTTAGATTACTGCGTGAACATTTGAGAATAAAATGTGCCGAGGTACTTGAGAAATTAGTTAGTAAGAACATTTTAACTAAAGACCAGCTTGTTTAGTTAACCAATATTTACACTATTTTCTGCATGATGTGAGATTTTGCCTAAATTATCTTCTATAAATATACTCATGCTTTTATAGATCAAATGTAAGAAGTAAATAAGCAAACATAATGATGTAAAAAAAGTCATTTCGAAGGTAGAATTACGTCATTCATGTCAGCAGTCATTTTAATGTTGTCTAGTAGAAGGTAAATGAAGTTTATGGATTATTTTGAACAATTAGGCGTATCTAGATCATCAACAACTATTGAGATTAAAAAAGCCTATCGAAAGCTTGCTAATAAGTATCACCCTGATAGAAATGATAGCAGTGAAGCTAAAGAGAAATTTCAATTAATTCAAGAAGCTTATGATGTAATATCCGATCCAAAAAAGCGTTCTTTGTACTTAAAAAACAACTACACTGTTGTGACTGATCCCCGTGAAATTGCTGATTCATTTTGGCATAGTGCTTTAAATTAAATATCAAATGAAAATTATTATACAGATTTTTCATTAGGAACAAGAATGCAAGTCGATACCAAATTACCAGAATATTTAAACGATGATTTTTCTATGTATTTAGAAAATATGAATTCGTTGGCAGATCCTGAAAACCCTGATTTATTAGCAAACTATCTATTAAATTTGTTCGAACAATTAAAAGAAATGCCATTATTGTTTAGTGGCATGGTTGATCAATTAGCGATGGCAATATCAACTAAAGTTAGAGTAGATAGCAAGAAACTTGCAAAAGTTGATCTTTCCATAGAGCCTTCATGGAGCGAAATAAAGCCCTTTGTAGGCGTTCACGCTGATGCCAGAGCCTGTATTACTGAAATAATGGCCGATGCAGAGCAGGATTTAAAAACAGCTATATTGCTCATTCATTTTTATAATAGCTACGATTCAACTCCTTTAAAAGATGAAGAAGAAAATGAGTCAGAGCAATTAGAAGATTATGAATTGAATGACTACGATGAAAACTACTAGCCTTTTAATAAAATATAGATAAAACAAAATTTCATTTAACTATTTAATTAGATAAAAATATTAGCTTTAAGGAATCACCTTGACAACAAATGCATTAATTCTTGCTACCGATATTATAGAACAAGCACAACATAGCGGTAGACGCGCAGGTACCTCGTTAGAAGCTATTGCTTCTGAACAAGGTGATGAAACTATGCTTGCAGTGTTAACTGAAATGGATATATTAACGGTCGCTAAAATAGTCAGAGAGCATGATGCTACTATACCTTCTATTGCCACATGGTTAATGGATGCAGAGTCTATAAAGCAGCTTTTAAATGTAGAGCCATCTTATTGGCAAAATATGGATGAAGACAGTGTTTTTTGTGCGCAAACTGAAGCTCACAGTTTATTAACACAAATATTTCTTTCTTCTGATCAAGATGAAGAAAAGCAATTGGAAATATTAACGGCAATTGTTGAAGATGATTTTGGTCTTTTATACTTATCTTTGCCATTTGTAGGACATGATTTTGCAGAACTCGAAGAAGATGAAGAACAAACGTCAGGTAGTGTTGAAGAACTCTTAATGAAAATAAAAACATTAAGTGAAGAAGCCTATCGTGAAGTAATGACAGTGAGTTCTAATGGCACGCTTGCTAATATTGAAAATTCATTAAAGCAAAATGCTAATAAGCAAAGAGTTACCGCTGTTGAAATGGATACTGACGATATGTTCGCGCCACTTTAGGTTATTAGGATAAAAAAATGAAAATTGCAGCTTTAAGAGACCACCCTTTCCTACTTTTAATTTTAAAAGATGGCGAGAATGACGGTTATTTTACCCCTGAATTTATGCATAAAACAAAACAACAATTGTCTGATATGTCATTAAGAATTGCTTCTGATAATTTATCGATAATTTATGCTGATCAAATTAGAAAAGGCTGCGAAATTGTTCTGGGTATGAGTAATTTAGGTCTATTAGAGCTATGTGATAACGATACTGACAAAGCGCGAGAAATACTCAACACGCAAGGTATTGTTTATTGCTTTAGAGCAGGTTGGGCAAAGTATGCTCAGTTAAAAAAAATATCCCCTTCATACTTTGAAGAAGTTTCACTTACTAGCTATGCCCTAGCAATTAATGACACCTCAGATATAAGGCTTATGCACGCAGCATTAGTTAGCGAGGGATATCATAGCGCTATGCTATTACAAGCTTATAAAAGTATTGCAGCAAACTATTGTGCAAATACCTTACTAATTGATAACGATGAAAATGTATTAAGGTTTGAATTACAAAAATTTATTAATTCAGCTATTTCCTTACTTCTCATTGATAGCGATAAAAAAGTGTTCACCAATTCACTTTATCAGCAATTGATAACCTATGTAACATCTACAGATAAAAATGCCTTACTTAGCAAAATAGATACTTGCATTGAACATTTTACTCAAGCGCTACCGCTACTAATGCGAGAATACCTGCAAGAAACAGATTTATTAAATCTTACTGAATTAAAAGATATTATAAATCAGCAAATCAATCTTGATATTTATATACCTGAAATATTAGAGCTACCTATTACGGTGGCAAATGAGCTGAACGAAGATTTTGAAGGTGGTTACGATTTTCATGCTGATGACGAGGATGACATAGCCTATTTAAGGCCTGATGAAAGCTAAGGTGTAAACGTTATTACGTCACAAATAATAACGTTGAATGGCAATAGCTTGATTAAGGATAACGTTTCTTTAGCAGCTATCCATATAATAGTTGTTAAAGGATATTGCTGATGTCTAATTATTTATTGTTGAGCTCATCCTTGCATAAACCAACATATCAATAATTAAATCAATAAAGGAATTAGAGCAAAATTAGAGGCGCAGAGCATTAGGAGGTATTTATGTTCTCAGTCCACCCTAAACTTATAAAAAGCTTGGTTGAGCAAACACCAAGAGCAATGATTGCTATGTTAATAGTATCTTCTGCTTACGTGGGAATATTTTTAACCTTTATCCCAGCTGTGATTTTAGTTATTTGGTTTGTTTTTCAAATATTACTAGCTACTTATCGTTTTTATAATTCAAAAATGTTTAGCAAATATTTAGAAAAAAACGATCAAGAACAAATACAGAAACACGAGCTTTATTTTATTATCTCTAACCTGTTCCAAGCTTTTATGTGGACAGTCTCTTCAGTATTACCTGTATTATATGCACCGCAACCATTTGAACTTGTGACATTTGTTATGATTATTGGAGTTATAACGGCTGCAGCATTATCAATGTCTTCTCTTTATAAGGCATATCTGATTTTTTTCTTTGCAATGATAATTCCTCAAATTGTAATTCTCATTTATTACGGTGAACATCAGCATATTGCTTTAGTTGTACTAACACTCATTTATATTCCTGCTACCGTGTTACTTTCAAAAGCAATTTACAGTAATCGTTTATCTAATATTTTAGCTCATGATGATTTAGAAAAAAGCGTTAACGAATTACATCAACTATCGATGATTGATGTACTGACAAATATTTACAATCGTCGTTATTTCTTTGAAATAGCAAAAAATTTAGTTTCTATCGCAACAAGAGAACAAAAACCCTTATCTCTTTTAATGATAGATATAGATTATTTCAAGAAAATTAATGACAATTATGGGCATCAAGCCGGAGATTTTGTTTTAATCTATTTAGTGAAAGAAATAGAGAAATCTATGCGGACAAGCGATGTTTTTGCTCGCATAGGTGGTGAAGAATTCACTATTTTGCTCGATGATACTTCACTAGATGGGGCAAGAGTTATTGCTGAAAAAATCCGTCACATCGTAGAAAATAAAACATTTATTTATAATACTATTGCAATTGATATAACAATTAGCATAGGTATGTCAGAACTGAATAGAGAGAACCCACTAATTGAAGATTTATATAAAAAAGCAGATAAACAACTCTATTTAGCTAAGCAAACTGGAAGAAATAAAGTATGCTCATAGGTAAGCTAATTGATAAAGCTATCAGCAATTATTTATTCCAACAAGCATACTTTCTATTTAATTTATGTTGTAAAAACTAGAAAGCCTATTAACTACCAAAGTGTATAGGCTTTTTAGGTTTAAATATTAACATTTAGTTGGCGTACAATTAATAACTTATCAATCTACTTTTAGCTAACAAATTAACCTAGGTATTTCTATAGCTGGGCAACGATTCACAATCATACTTATTTCATTATCTGATGCTAACAATTCTGCCTTAGCATCAGACACCCCAAGTTGCGTCCATATAATAGGAATAGCAGCCTGCTTGGCTTCCAAAACAATATCATATAGGTATTGAGATTGACGAAATACATCAAGCATATCAATAGGCACAGGTACATCGGCAATACTTGAATAAACTTCACAGCCTAATATTTTTGTACCTGCAAGAAGCGGGTTAATAGGAAAAACCTGATAATTATTATCAAGTAAAAATGCCATAACTTTATAACTGTCACGGTCAGGCTTAGAACTGGCGCCAATTAACGCAATGGTTTTAACTGAATTCAGCGTGTCGATAATTTTACGATCTTCAGTAGCGTCATTATTCACATTAAAGTCCTTGCCATTGCGGTGCTCTTTTCTCAAAAAAGGCGCTCACACCTTCTTCACATTCATCAGACAACATAGCTTGCAACATAGCATTGCTTGCTGAAACATATGCATCTTCAATTGATTGATCTATTTGCTGATAGAAAGCAAGTTTACCCGAGTGAATACCCACAGCTGATTTTTGTGCTATTTTATTCGCCAATTTAGTAACTTCTTCTGTCAGCTCTTCTGCTTTAACAACTTTATTCACTAAACCAAAACGCATTGCATCTTCGGCATCAAACATATCACCAGTTAGTGCTATTTCCATCGCATGTTTGCGATGCATATTACGACCAATACCCACAAGTGGTGTGGTACAGAATGTACCTATATTCACACCTGGTGCACAAAACTTAGCTTTATCTTGCGTAATTGCTAAATCACACATTGAGACTAATTGACAACCTGCTGCGCTCGCTGTTCCTTGTACACAGGCTATAACTGCTTTAGGAGACTGCACCAGTGACATCATTAATTGGGTACAGTCATCTAAAACCGTTTTAATGCGCTTGGCATTATCAGGTTCACAATTTTCTTTTCTTCCTGACATTTCTTTCAAGTCATGACCTGCTGAGAAAACACCGCCCTCACCTGTAATAACAATAACGCGAATATCATCATTGCTATTTGCCTCAGAGATATGCTTGTATAAGGTTTTTAACATCGCTGAAGATAGAGGGTTTCTTTCTTTAGGGCGATTCATAGACAACCAAAGAACATGATTAGTAGTCGTTGCTAAAACATAGGGTTGGATTTCATTATTTTGTGTCATGATTTTCCTATTATTGTTATTGATTCCATATTAATATCTGAGACTTAAGGTAAAGTAAGCTCTAACGTGTTAAATAAGTTTACTAAGGTAAAACAAAGTATTTGCTCAGCTTTACATCAATTGTAAATACACTATCACAAATAATAAACGTTTTCATAGAATGCAATTAAGACTGTGAATTTTGAATAAACATTTCCTTGCTATACTTAAAGACAACAGATACTTTGATTAACATAATGATAAATATTTATAGGGCTAATAGTTAACATATTCCACTACATTTATTTTGATTTAACAAATAATAGAACCAAAAATAATTTGAGGTTTACCAAATGATTGAAGATTTCAAAGGTGATGAATCTTGGCGTTTATTTAGAATATTAGCCGAATTCACAGAAGGTATTGATGCACTGTCTAACTTAGGCTTTGCTGTATCAATATTTGGATCAGCGAGAATAAAACCTGATAACCCTTATTATGCAAAAACAGTTGAACTAGCAAACAAACTATCCAAAGAAGGATTTTCTGTTATTACCGGTGGTGGTCCAGGGATAATGGAAGCTGGTAATAAAGGCGCTAAAGGTGAGCAAGGTAAATCGGTAGGATTAAATATTGTACTTCCTCAGGAACAAAGCCCAAATCCGTATCAAAATATCACATTAAATTATCGTTATTTTTTCGCACGGAAAGTTATGTTTGTTAAACATTCTATGGGATATGTTTGTATGCCCGGCGGTTTTGGTACACTAGATGAGTTTTTTGAAGCATTAACGCTTGTTCAAACCAATAAAATTTATCCTATGCCTATTGTTTTGTTTGGAACAAAATTTTGGCAAGGTTTACTAAGTTGGATTGAAGATCAACCTCTACAAGAAAAACTAATATCACCAGAAGATATGAAGCTAATGCACCTCACCGATGACGTTGATGAAGTTGTTGAAATTATGAATAAACATAGAATCTATAAAAAAGAAAAGATAGCAGCAACAAAACAATAACATTGGTGTTTCGATAGTTTATTTTTAAAATAGTAAACCAAATAAAATACTTTGCTATATTAGTATATCTGTCTCTTATACACATCTGACGCTGC
>CAJXUT010000074.1 GCA_913061365.1 uncultured Colwellia sp. | reverse complement strand
ACACTATCCTCTTCGTCGGCAGCGTCAGATGTGTATAAGAGACAGTATCAATACTTTCATCCGTATTCTTTAATAATACTGATTCAGTCAGTTCAATTTTCAATTTAGATTTATCTATCCCAGATTGCGAAACTATCCTCATCACTTCACTAACGAAATCTTTCTGCCAAATTTGTTTTTCACTAATATTGATTGATATTGATAAATGTTTGTAGCGAGGATCAGACTGACATTGCTTTAGCTGCTCACAGGCCTTGGTTAAAACCCATAAACCAATAGAAACTATTAAGTTGGACTCTTCAGCCACATCGATAAAATCACATAAGTTTACAAAACCAAGTTCTGGATGGTTCCATCGAATCAGTGCCTCTGCTGCAACAATATCTCCTTTGATATTATACTGAGGCTGATAATGAAGCATAAATTCATTTTGCTTAATTGATATCCTTAGTGCCTTTTCTAACTTTGTTATATAACTTAATTTTTCATGCATTTTAGGATCAAACGTAACGCAAACATTTCTTCCATTTTCTTTTGCTTTATACAGAGCCACATCGGCAAGTTGAAGTAACTCTGTTGCATCTACATCAACCGAATCTATTAGTGCAACACCAACACTAACGCTGATATTGTAATTAATAGTCGCTTCATTTACCTTTAGTTCATAAGGCACATTAACTGTTTCACGGATATTATTAGCGATATTCTCTGCGATTTTTGCAGCTTTAAATAAATCAGCATGCAACGCACTAAGAATCACAACAAATTCATCACCACCGAATCGAGCAACGGTATCTTCTATTCTTAATACCGACTGAATTCGCTGTGCAACGTCTATCAATAAGTGATCGCCAGCTTGGTGACCATAAGTATCATTTAATTGTTTAAACTTATCTAAATCTAAAAATAAAACTGCACCGTGTATTTTTGAACGTTTATAATTTTCAATGACTTTTGTCATTCTATCTTGTAAAAGAGCTCGGTTAGGTAATTGCGTTAAAACATCATAAAATGCTAAATTTTCTATTTTTATCTGGTTATTTATCTTGTCTGTGATGTCTTGAATGATACCAACAACCCAGAGAGGCTTACCCTGCTCATTATGCTCTAATACAACTCCCCTATCCCAAATCCAAATAAGTTCACCATCACTTGGTCGTACCATTCTGTATTCAATATTATAAGGAATATTTTCTTCGAGTAATCGCTGTATTGCATTATTTACTTTTGCTTTATCATCTTCAAAAATGCACTGTTGAAATTCTATAAATGAGTTTTCACAGTCAAGCACGCCCGTGATAATTTCCCACCTTTTATTGTGAAATACATCGTTAGTTTCAGTGTTCCAATCCCACATTCCTTCATTAGAAACACCTAAGACGCCTGTTAGTCTTTTCTCATTTTTTTCTGAGTGATCTTTTAAGGCAATGAGATCAGTGATATTAGTGGCAATAACAACTACATTGTCTTCACCATCACTATTAATAAAAGGGGTTTTTACGGAATGAAAGTCATGAGTTACACCTGTGTTACTGTCAGTCGCTTTTTCATACACAGTCTGAGTTTTTTTGCTGTTAATGATGGTTTGAACACTCTTCGTAAAGAGTTTAGCTTGGTCTATATCATTAGTGAAGTAAGCATCGTCTTTACCAATGAGTAACTCTGGTGTGGTTTTGTAGAAATCGGCAAGGAATTTATTGGCAAAAACAAACTTTCCATGCCAATTTTTTACAAAAATAGGTTCTGGAATCGCATTAATAATACCTAACAAAACTTTATTTTTTTCTTGTGCTTCTTTAAGCTGCTGCTGATAGTTATTTTCCATTTAGAAAACGCCCTATTCTACTTAAAATGAGTTTACTGATAATAAAGGAGTCTTAATAATTGTTTATCCATAACTTAAAGGTATCAATGCTAATGAACGCATTAACACTTCCAATAATTATAAAGTTAAAACATTATATTAATAATAATAAAGCTTCAAAAAATAGTAAAGTTTCAAAATTGAATAAGTAATTCATTAATAACAAATATTTAGTTAAAAACTCATTAAATAAACACTTAAGAAATATATTTTACAATATATTAAACTTATATTAACCAATATAACTATTACATATACGTGTGATTTATTATGTTTTTAATTTTCTATTATTATAGTGGCTCCTTACTAAAAATCCTCCCTAAGTGTTATATACACCTTGAAGAAATCACTCTAAATTATCTAGAGTTGCCACTAAAAGGTCATATAAATGTATAAATTTATAATAATATTACTCGCATTAATAAATATTTCCTGTGCTGATAAAAATGCCTTAACCCTAGAAAACCCCTCTCATCAAGAAACAAAAGACATTTACTTACTTGATAACAAGGATAAAAAAATGTTGATTGGCTCGATTAATTTTTTAACTAATGGCAATAAAATTTCTTACCAAATACACTTAAAATACGAAAAATTTACTGATTACTTTCTATCAATGAAAGAAATGAAGTGTTTAGAAGGCCCAGAGTTATGGTGCCATTTAGGTTATCCATATAATAACCCTAGAAGTATATCGACGGCTGATTTTAGCTGGCTATCGCATGATTTACTTTTTATGTATAAGAAAAGTTCAGAATTTGGTGCCAACTTCAATAACGGTATTTATTATGATTTCAAACGAGATTCTAACAAGATAATTGGCACAGCAATGGCTGTTGATCTTAATTTGTTAGCTGCTCCACCTGAAGATGAAACAACTCCCCCCATAACAATTCATGATATTGATGAGATTGAACTATCAAACCGTTGGTTACCAAAAATTATTATTGAATAATAAGCTCAACGTATTATCTTCATTCAAAATGTACCTCATAATTTCAAATATCAAAACTTAATTTAATTTTTGACGTAACTCACCCTGTTCAATAAACTTTATTTGAGTGTCAGGTGTTCCCTTTATCAAAATAGCACAATTCTGGTAACTTTCTGGAATATTAAAATGATCAATTTGTGCCAATTCAAATTCATGCCAGTAGTTGTCGCAACGTAATTCTGCTAGCTCAACTTTACCGCTAACAGTTGTTAAAGTGATATTTGAACGAGGAATAATATGCAGCCATGACTTGCCTTTAGACAATGTAGTATTAATTTCAATAATCGCTTCAGTTTTCAGAGAGTCTAGGATAGGTTGTAACATCTCCTCATGAGTGGAAGTATCCATCCTTGAGTTTTTTATATTAGCCATACTAGCTAAAGTATAAACAGCATCTAAATATTGACTTTGAAACACCTGCCATTGCAACAGATTTTGCGTGTTTGTTATTGCCATTTTTACAGGCAGGTATTCTCTCAATTGATTTGCTTCTAGCATATTATCTCTGTATGCGAGCCAGTTCTTCACATGATAATAATAAAGGGAATGTATCCAAGCCGATAGGGCTTGTTCTGTCAAATTTTTAGTATTCGTATCTCGAAGATCATCGAGGACATCAATTGCTTTGTTAAATTGCTTATCCGAAATAAGCTTATTGGCCCTATTGTATCTAAGGTTAAAGCCAACAGAAATGCCATCATTATTGTAACCATAAAAACTTTTATCATGTTGCATTAAAAAAGTGCTAGAAGATAAAACTTTTTTACCCTTATAAGTTGCAGGAAGGTAACGATAATTTTGTAAATACCCAATGGCATCTTCAGTATATTTATTATTGTTAGATGAGTTTACCACTTCTATGTGCTGAGGGAGTCCATTCTTATCAATGATAAAGCTCAGTAATGTCCAACCCTCAAATCTTGACAGATTAGCTGTACTGCGGATACCTGTAGGGTTTAAGTTATCTTTTAATTTAGCGGGTACAAAATCTGCGGCAATAGCAGGGAAAATGGTGGATAACAAGAAGTAAGCTAATAAGTAAAATCGATTCATTGCTTTATTTTTCTCACAAAAAATAACAAACAACTTATGACAATGAAACTAAATATATTTTTATCTAGATATGTAGTTTGATTCCCTTCATATTTTAAAATAGAGTTTTCCACCAATCTTCCTTATAGGCGTAACAGAGCTGAATATAGCATAGATATTATCATTTTAATGCGCTATTACACTAGTGCAATTAAGATACACTTTCAAAATGACTGATTATGATTTATTACATTAATTCACATTACTCTACAGGCCATGTTAGGGTAAAAGCTGCACCACCTAAAGCACTGTCAGAAATACTCGCTTCTCCCTGATGCCACTCCATAATACGCGCCACTATTGCTAGTCCTAAACCAAAACCGCCCGTTTCTCGATTTCGAGATTGGTCTCCACGAGAGAAAGCATCAAATATCACGGCTTTAAACTCATCAGAAACACCCTCACCGTTATCTTCTACACAAATACTGCACATGCGTACTTTATTGTCTGAATCAAATTGAGATACGGTAATTCTTACCTTTCCCGCACCATATTTAATGGCGTTACTAATAAAGTTATTCACTGCCCTATCGATAAAACGCTCATCACAAATGGCAAATAAATCATTATCTTTTTCACATAATTCAATTTGAGTTTCAATTTGCTGATGGTTCTGTACCTGCTTTGTCACTAAATCATGAATATTTTCATTGGTAAAACTCAAATCTGGCTTATCACTATCAAAAGCCGCATAAATAAGCATTTCATTAATTAACTCTTCTAATTCACACACATCGTTATTTATTTGTTGTTGATATTTTTGTCTTTTTTCTTCATCTTTTACTGTGGATAGCATTTGTAAAGCGAATTTACTTCGAGCAAGCGGTGTTCTTAACTCATGTGAAACAGCACTTGATAATTCTTTATGTGCATCAATTAGACGTTTAATACGCTTAGCCATCATGTTAAATGATTTCATCATAGGCTCCATCATGCTTGACTTTGCACTGGGAGCACTCGCATTAAAATTACCTTGACCTATTTCCTTAGTTGCTTTTCTCAGTTGTTCTAAATCTCTAGACATAGGCCACAACCAAATAAAAATGACCAAACCAAAAAAGCCTAAAATACATACACGATAGATAGCTTTGATACGAGGCCTGGTGGGCATTTTAGCCGGACCTAATGTTATGACTGATTCCGTATCTGGAATAGAGTAATGTAGGGTAACCATATCATCATAATAATAAACATGAGTAGTTTCCCCCTTCAGTTCATGATGTTCTTCATGTTCCATGGTATCAAAAGTTGACAAGCTAATTAGCTTTAGAGGCAGTTTATAACGCTCACCTGTTTGCTCAACAATACTCTCCCAATCTGACTTGGGAAATTCTTGCATATAATCCCCTACCGCAAGTAGCATTGTTTTATACCCTGTATAAGACTCAACATCTTGTTCAAGGTATGAATTCCAAACGTTATCAAGTAACCAAGAGAAAATGATAAAAGTAGAAATGACCAAAAAATAAAGACTAAAAAAAGATCGGCCAGCACTTTTAAAACGAAATTTCATTATTAACCTACAATTTCAATAAACTAAACAACAAAATACAATGAACATCATAATTCAATTTAAAACGACAATTTAATTCCATGCATCAGGAACAAATAAATAGCCTTGTCCCCAAATAGTTTTAATTCTAAAAGGGGTTTCAGTTGAATCAAACAATTTTTTTCTCAGCCTAGATATTCGTACATCAATACTTCTATCTAATCCATCATATTCACGACCAACTATGGCCTTGTAAATATAGTCCCTATTTTGTACTTCGCCTGCCTTGCTGGCGAGTAACCACAACAAATCAAACTCTTGGCTTGTTAAATCAACATTTTCATTTTGTAAGGTAACTTTACGAGAAGCTCTATTAATCTGTAATTGACCACATGAGACTTCACCTAATTCTTGTGATTGATTAGGTAATTCACCACGGCGTAATAAGGCTGTAATTCTTGCAAGTAAAACACGTGGCTCAACTGGCTTGATAACATAATCATCAGCCCCTATTTCCAATCCTAACACTTGATCAAAATCAGTACCTTTAGCCGTTAACATTAAGATTGGACCAAAAAAGCTAGAACGTATATCGCGACAAACAGCAAAACCATCTTTACCTGGCAGCATAATGTCTAAAATAATTAAATCCGGTATAAATGACTGCACACGTTTAGCGACATTATCTCCTCTAAACTCTTGTTTAACATGATAACCTTCACTTGTTAAAAAATCAGTCACTAAGTCTGATAACTGACGATCATCTTCAACTAATAATATTTTTTTTACTGAGTCGGCCATATTAAATTCCTACGTTTATTCTTAGTCTCTTTTTAATGAAGTAAGCTTAAACAAGTTACAGTGCATTAACAATACATAGTACTAGTTGTTACGCTTAGGCTACATTCTCTTACATTTTTCACTGAATATGTTTAAATAAGAATCACAATAAAAGAATTTACTAAAAATAGCTTGCGAGTGTATTAGCAAACAAGCAAAATCCCTTAATCTTTTACTTTGGCTCTTAACTACTATGAAAATAATTAGCTTCAACATCAATGGCCTTCGTGCTCGTTTACACCAACTTCAAGCTATTATTGATAAACATCAACCTGATATTATCGGCTTACAAGAAATTAAAGTACATGATGAAGTGTTTCCATTAGAAGCTGTAGAAGCGATGGGATATCACGTTTATTTTCATGGGCAAAAAGCACATTATGGCGTAGCCATGTTATGTAAAAAAGAAGCTATCAAAGTACAAAAAGGTTTCCCTACAGACGATGAAGAAGCGCAACGCCGTATGATCATGGTTGAAACAACCAATGAAAAAGGTGAAAAAATTACGGTACTTAATGGTTACTTTCCTCAAGGTGAAAACATTAGCCATGAAACTAAATACCCATATAAACGTAAATTCTATCAAGACCTAATGACATATTTAAATGAACATCATACTAACGATGAAAATATTGTAGTTATGGGCGACATTAATATTTCTCCGCTTGATTTAGATATAGGCATAGGCGAAGTAAATCGTAAACGCTGGTTAAAAACAGGCAAATGTTCTTTTCAATTAGAAGAGCGCGAATGGCTTAAAACATTAATGGATTGGGGGTTTATTGACACTTTCCGTCAACTTCACCCAACACGAACTGAGCGTTATTCTTGGTTTGATTATCGTTCTCGTGGGTTTGATGATAACCGCGGTTTACGCATAGATGTAGTTCTAGCAACACAAGGTTTAAGTGAACAATGTATAGAGTCAGATATTGACTATGAACTTCGCGGTATTGAAAAGCCATCTGACCATGCACCCATTTGGTCTACATTTTCCAACGTATAAAAAGATAAATCATGTCAATACAACCTGCACATTACCTTTGTCCTCTTTGTCAGCAAGCTCTAACGCTAACTGAAAAAACCTATCACTGTGTAAACAATCACAGTTTTGATAGAGCCAAACAGGGGTATGTCAATCTATTACCCGTACAGTTTAAACATTCAAAAGAGCCTGGCGACAATAAAGACATGGTAATTGCTCGCCGTGCTTTTCTTGATAAGCAATTCTATCAGCCACTGGTAGATAAAATGCTCGCACTTTATCAGCAATATTGCCAACAAGACTTACCTTTATTGGATGCTGGTTGCGGAGAAGGTTTTTATACCCATCAACACAAAACCCTTAAAAACCAGGTGTATGGTGTTGATATAGCAAAAGAAACAATCAAAATTGCAGCTAAACGATATCAAGACTGCCACTTTAGTGTAGGCACATTATCTAAATTAAGTTTTGATGATAATTATTTTGGCTGGATCACCTCTGTTTATGCCCCTATTTTAGAAAATGAGTTCACAAGAATTTTGAAAGATGATGGTTATTTATTAACAGTGACCCCTGCAAAACAGCATTTATTCGAATTAAAAGAATTAATTTATAAACAAGCACATAAACACGATGTAACTAAAACGCCAGTTGAAAATTTAACACTGGTTGAAGAGCAAAATTTAACTTACACAATGCAATTTGAACATAGTGATGATGTACTAAACCTATTAGCAATGACACCTTTTGCTTTTAAAGCATCAAAAGAATTACTTGAAGAAATTAAAGCAATGAATGAATTTAGCTGTCAGGCTGATTTCATTATCAGGTTATATAAAAAATAAAGATGAGTTGACGTATAGAAAAGGTAGTTATGGTTAATTATTTATTGCTTGCAGCGTACGTTAATTGTAATAACTGAGCCAAGTCAATATATCGTGGTTTACTCATTGTTAAATCAGATAACTTATTTTGAGTTCCTTGCTGTTTAGCTTTTTCTAGCCCACTTCGATACCAAGAAGCCAATGACGGCGGTAAAAACTTATCAGCTTTAACCCCTAAAACTACCAAGGCTTGTACAGGAATAGATAAAAAAAACAAACCATAAACTAAGGCTTGTGGTAGGGCACTTAATACATTAGAAATGCTCCCTGTTCCTAAGAAAAATCCCGAAGAAAAATAGAGTTGCATGATAAAAATAAATAATGCCAAAGCGGGAAAATACCGACAAACAAAACGAGCACTTTGTACTGCCTGATAATCTGAAAAATAACGAGATAATTCCGCCCTTTCTGGCCAGCATTTTATATATTTCTGACCTAATTTAATTATTTGTACTACCGATATATTCATAAATAATTCCATCAACACCCTGTACCTACTATAGCAGTTAGCACCTAATATCAAAAGTAATGGCAACGTATACCCGTGAAGAAATTGTAATGAGTTGTTAAACATCACTAATAAAATTATTTCAAAATTAGTTTTATTGCCTTGAATCAATTTTTTTTATGACTAAAGCGTTATAATAATGTTAAATCTTTTCCTTTCATTCAAAAAACTATGTCAAAACAACAACCCGCTTTTACACAAACCAGTGTAAAAGCCATTTTGGTGATCAACTGTGGTAGTTCATCGGTAAAATTTTCCTTAATACAACCTGAGTCTGGCAAAACGCTATTATCTGGTTTAGCTGAGTGCTTAGCCACGCCACAAGCCAGCATTACCTTCAAATATAATGATGGAATACATAATCAAGCTCAAAAAGAAAAAAGTACACTTGTTGCTCCATTTGATCATCAAATTGCTCTTTCTACACTAGTAAATAAATTAGTACATTTAAATTTAGTTGATAATATTGTTGCTGTTGGTCATCGTGTTGTTCATGGTGGTGAACATTACTCTCAACCAACCTTAATTCATGCTAACATTAAAATAAATATTGAAAAACTAGCCCAACTGGCTCCTTTACACAATCCTGCAAACCTTATCGGTATAGATGCTTGCCAACAAGTATTTCCAACACTGCCGCAAGTGGCTATATTTGACACAGCGTTTCATCAAAGTATGCCGGAAAAAGCTTATCTTTATGGATTACCTATTAAGCTATATCAAGAGCATAGCATTAGACGTTATGGTTTCCATGGAACCAGTCACTATTTTGTTGCCAACCAAGCCGCTAGTATAATGAACAAGCCACTTGAACAGTGTAATTTAATCAGTGCACATTTAGGTAACGGCTGTAGTGTAACGGCAATAAAAGATGGTAAAAGCGTTGATACCAGCATGGGCATGACACCACTTGAAGGTGTAATGATGGGCACGCGCAGCGGAGATATTGATGCCGGTATTGTTTTTCATCTCATCAAACAGCTTGGATATACCGCTGAAGAAGTTGATACCCTATTAAACAAGAAAAGTGGCTTGCTTGGCCTATCTGAGCTTAGTAATGATTGTAGAACACTGGAAACAACTATGTTGGATAAAAGTCACCCGCAATCAGAACAAGCGAGATTAGCATTAACTGTTTTTTGTTATCGCATAGCGAAAAGTATTGCTTCGTTTAGTGCGAGTCTTAGCGAATTAGATGGTTTAATTTTTACCGGTGGCATAGGTGAAAATTCTGCCTGGGTTCGACAAGAAATAATCAACCAATTAAGTTTATTAAATTTCCACCTTTGTGAAGAACAAAACCAAGCAACCTGTTTTGGTGCAAGTGGAAATATTACAACAGAAGCCTCAAGACCTTGTTGGGTTATTGCAACCAATGAAGAATGGGTTATCGCAGAGCAGTCAGCAAAATTACTAGTATCAAGTTCAACAGGAGAATTATAATGACAAACAAACCCGATTCTCATCGAATTATGTTAATTCCTGTTGGCTTTGGTGTAGGGCTAACAAGTGTTGCTTTAGGCTTACTTCATACGTGTGAACAAAAAGGTATCAAAGTTGGACATTTCAAGCCAATTAGCCAACCTTCACGTAATTCGCTAGCTAAAAAGAATAAAACAAATGAGGCTGTTAGCCTTTCACAAAATAGTCACTGTATTTCACTGAGTTATTTTGAAGAAAAAATGGCTGACGGTTTTCACGATATTGTACTAGAAGATATTGTGGGCAACTTTGATGATTTTAATCAGGATCAAGAAGTGGTCATTATTGAGGGGTTAATTCCTACCACTCGACAACCTTATGCTGGTCGAATCAATAGAGATGTAGCTCAAGCACTTTGTGCTGATATTGTTTTGGTTGCCGCACCGGGTAATGACAGCACTGAAGCATTTGAAAATAGACTTGAAGTTACAGCAGAAACCTATGGCGGTACTAAAAACAAACATCTTTTAGGTTGTATTATTAATAAGCTCAACGCGCCTGATCAAGACGAGTATGGCTTATTACCTAAAGAAGAAGAAATCAATACAGATTTTGATATCACCCCATGGCAAAATTTAAACATTTTCAAAAATAGGCACTTTGATTTACTCGGTTCAATTACCTGGGAAATGGATCTAATTGCTCCACGTATTATGGATATTAGTAACTACCTTGAAGCTAAAGTTATTAATGCCGGAGACATGGAACATAGACGTTTTCGTAGTGTTGCTTTTTGTGCCCGCAGTGTTAGTAACTTAGTTAGTTACTTAGTACCCGGCCGTTTAATTGTAACCCCTGGTGATCGTACTGATATTATTATTGCTACGTGTTTATCAGCGCTCAATGGAACAAAACTCGGTGCATTGGTTTTAACCAACGGTTTTGAGCCATCAGCAGAAGTTTGGGATTTATGTCAACAAGCATTAAATGCAGGTTTACCCGTACTTTCTGTACCTTGGGATACTTGGCAAACCTCTCGACACATTATGAATTTTAATCCTGAAATTCCTCAAGATGATATTCAACGTCAAGATAAAGTAAAACAGCATATTACTGACAACTTATCAAAAGAGTGGATTACTCGTCTTTCAGCTAAAGTAGAGTCTAATTACTTATTATCGCCGCCAGCTTTCAGGCACAAACTAACCGAGCTTGCTCGTCAAGCCAACAAACTAATCGTACTACCAGAAGGTACCGATATTCGCACAATAAAAGCCGCTGCTATTTGTTGTGAACGTAATATTGCACGTTGCCAACTAATTGGTGATAAAGAAGAAATTTTACGTATAGCAGAGCAACAAGGTATTAATTTACCTGAATCACTTTTAATTACGGATCCCGATAATATTAGAGAAAACTATGTTAAACCTTTAGTTGAACTTAGAAAAGATAAAGGATTAACAGAAGTTATTGCCCAAGAAAACTTAAAAGATAATGTTGTATTATCAACCGTTATGCTGCAAATGGGGCAAGTAGATGGCTTAGTTTCAGGAGCTGTAAATACCACTGCAAATACAATTAGACCTGCTTTGCAGTTAATTAAAGCAGCACCAGGTAACTCTTTAGTGTCATCTATTTTCTTTATGCTATTACCTGAACAAGTACTTGTTTATGGTGATTGTGCAATCAACCCAGATCCAAACGCTGAACAACTTGCTGATATCGCAATTCAATCAGCAGATTCTGCAGCAGCTTTTGGTATACCACCGCGTGTAGCAATGATTAGTTATAGTACGGGTAGTTCTGGACAAGGTGCTGACGTAGAAAAAGTAACACGAGCAACCCAATTGGCTAAAGCTAAGCGACCTGATTTAATTATTGATGGACCATTACAATATGATGCTGCCATTATGGAAAGCGTTGCGAAGAAAAAAGCACCAAACAGCCCTGTTGCTGGTAAAGCTACCGTATTTGTATTTCCTGATTTAAATACAGGAAATACAACGTATAAAGCAGTACAACGATCAGCTGATTTAGTAAGTATTGGCCCAATGCTTCAAGGGATGAACAAGCCAGTTAATGATCTATCTCGTGGTGCACTAGTTGATGATATTGTTTATACAATTGCGTTAACCGCGATTCAAGCAACACAATAGAAAGCTAATCAGTTACTTTTTATACATCAATAAATATCACTTTATTTCAACAACTTAAGATTACACCCCAAGATTGTTAACAATGATATCCACAGGTTTTGTGGATATCATTACACTTATTCTTAACTTATCGACATCTGCTAAGCTTTTTAATAAAGTTCATTTATTATGTAACATGCTACGAAGCATGATTGTAGCGATATCAATAAACAAGCCTCTTTCTTACTCTTTTAAAAAAACAAGCTTCTTAGCAATTCCCGCTTTTTCTTACATTATAATGCTAGACCTTCCTCTAGAGTTAATGACTAAAAATAGTTATAGTAGCCCACCATGTATTTATAGTGCCTTACCTAACTATTAAAATGACCTTAACACTAAAGCGATTAGATGAATGTTTTACTATTCATCGTTTACCTCAACACAGTGAAATTCCACCGCAAGTATTTAGTGCACCAATATTTTTTATTGCAAAAACAAACGATGAAGTTTCGATAGTTCTGCCGCAAGATATAATCATAGAAAGCAACAAGTCAGAAAAAAACTGGCAAGCTTTTAAAGTAGCTGGCCCTTTAGATTTCTCCTTAACAGGAATTTTATCTAAAATTGCCACGGTGTTGGCTGAAAATGAAATTAGTATTTTCGCAATTTCTACTTTTGATACTGACTATATTCTCGTCAAAAAAGATGCATGTGATGCTGCTATTAATGCTCTTAAAGCCAATCAATATAACATTTTATAATAATCCTAAATTTAACCTGCTGAGATATTCATACTAATGACTAAAACAATTACTTTATACGGCATAAAAAATTGCGATACTGTAAAGAAAGCGCAAAAATGGCTTACAGAAAATAACATTAATTATGATTTTTTTGACTTTAAGAAATCAACATTAACCAGTGAGTTACTTAATCAATTTGTTGAACTAAACGATTGGAATACGTTATTAAATAAACGTAGTACTACTTATCGAAATTTAAGCGATGAAATAAAAAACAATCTAACAGATGAAGTTGCTTTTGAGCAAGTGCTTGCACAACCTACTTTATTAAAGCGCCCAATATTAATAATTGCAGAAGATGATTCTGCTAATGCTTTAAAACTACATTTAGGCTTTAAAGCTGATAGCTATCAAGAAATTTTTAAATAACACTAAAACTTACTGTTCTTTAACAAGAGTGCTCAACAAGCTTTAGAATAAACTTACCTAATCAATGCAAAGAGTTAACATGCCTAATCCAACCAGTAATGTCATAAAACTAGCAATAGACTTAATTTCACGACCATCAGTCACTCCTGAAGATGCTGGTTGTCAGCAGGTTATAAAAGAACGCTTAGCCAAACTAGGTTTTACCAATGAAACCATGATTTTTGAAGACACAACCAATTTGTGGTCTCGGAGAAATGGTGGCATAAAATCAGATGATATTGTATTTTGCTTTGCTGGTCATACTGATGTAGTTCCACCAGGAAACTTAGAGTTATGGGACACTCCACCTTTTGAGCCGACCATTATTGACGGTATGCTTTATGGTCGTGGCACTGCGGATATGAAAGGGAGTCTGGCTGCTATGGTTGTAGCAACAGAACGCTTTGTAGAAGATTACCCAACCTACAAAGGTGCCATCACTTATTTGATTACCAGTGACGAAGAAGGCCCTTTTATTAATGGTACAACGCGCGTAATTGATACATTAGAGGCCCGTAACGAAAAAATAACTTATTGTATTGTAGGTGAGCCTTCAAGCACAAATACCGTCGGTGATGTCATTAAAAATGGTCGACGTGGTTCTATTTCAGCAGAAGTAGATATTAAGGGAAAACAAGGCCATGTTGCCTATCCTGAACATGTCAAAAACCCCATTCATTTAGCTATGCCGGCGTTGGCTGAATTAAGTCAACATCACTGGGATCATGGTAATGATTATTTCCCTGCAACAAGCTTTCAATTATCAAATATTCATTCAGGTACAGGGGCAACTAATGTTGTACCCGGTCATTTAACTGCTTTATTTAACCTTCGCTATAGTACAGAGCTAACCGATCAAATTATTGTTGAAGAAGTTGAGTCTATTTTAAACAAACACCAATTAGAATATGACATCAAATGGACATTTAATGGCAAACCTTTTATCACTGAGCTTAACAATGAAAAAGGAGACTTTCTAACTTCGGTAAGTCATGCTGTGACTTCTGTTACCGGTAATGTACCCGTATTATCAACATCAGGAGGCACGTCAGATGGTCGATTTATTGCGCCAACAGGTGCAAAGGTTATAGAGTTGGGGCCTTGTAATGCTACAATCCATCAAGTCAATGAGTCTGTTTCTTGTGACGATTTAGATAAGCTATGCGATATTTACTATGCTTGTTTAAAAGAAGTACTTCTTTAAGTAAATAAAAAATTCTGATGAAAATGACAACTAATAATGAAGTGATTTTAGGTGATGTAAATAATCAGTTGATGGGTTTAACCGATCAACATATACATTATCTAACTACTAGTAATTTAGATACTTCTCAAGCACGTCTAAAGTCACATATTGGTATTCATCAACAAATGCGGGTTGCATTTAAAGCACTTAGTGAATCTGCTTTGAATGCTGGTATAGAGCTAAGGATTGCTAGTGGATTTCGCTCATTCGAGCGCCAATTACAGATATGGAATAATAAATTCACTGGTAAAACGATTATTAAGGGTATGGATGGAGAGGCTGTTGATACAAGCAGTTTATCTGATTGGCAAATCACAAAGTCCATTCTATTATACTCTGCTCTCCCTGGGGCAAGCCGTCATCATTGGGGCTGTGACATTGATGTATATGCTCCTAATTTGTTAGCTACAGATCAACCTTTACAACTTGAACCATGGGAGTATCAAAAATCAGGCCCTATGGCATTACTGTCAACGTGGCTAACAAAACATGCAGCAGAGTTTGGTTTCTATTTACCTTATGATTGTTATCGAGGTGGAGTTGCGGAAGAACCGTGGCACTTATCTTTTTTACCTATTGCTAAACAATATCAAACCAACTTTGATATTCAAGCATTACAGTGCTGCTTACTTCACTCAAATATTGCAGGTAAAGAAGTAATTATTGATAATCTGTCTCTTATACACATCTCCGAGCCCACGAGACGTAGAGGAATCTCGTA
>CAJXUT010000073.1 GCA_913061365.1 uncultured Colwellia sp. | reverse complement strand
ACGAGATTCCTCTACGTCTCGTGGGCTCGGAGATGTGTATAAGAGACAGCATTAGGTGCTACGGTAATTGGTACTGCTACGTCTGATCACGGTGCAGCTAAAATTTCAGAATATTTAGGTCAGGGTGATGTAAAAGGAATGGGCTTAGTTTTAAATGTAACTAGTGCTGATTCTATTGCAGCAATGTTTGCAGAAATTAAAGATGCACATGGTGCTATTGATATCTTAGTAAATAATGCAGGCATTACACGTGATAACTTATTTATGCGTATGAAAGATGATGAATGGCAAGATATCTTGGATACTAATTTAAGTTCAGTATTTAAAGTAAGTAAAGCCGCTATTAGACCAATGATGAAAAAACGTAATGGTCGTATTATTAACATTGGCTCTGTTGTGGGTACAATGGGTAATGCTGGCCAAGTAAACTATGCTACTGCAAAAGCTGGTTTATTAGGATTTACAAAGTCATTAGCACGTGAAGTTGCTTCTCGAGGCATTACGGTGAATACAATTGCTCCTGGTTTCATCGATACTGATATGACACAAACATTAACAGATGAACAAAAAGAAGGCATTTTCTCACAAGTACCAGCTAATCGTTTAGGTAAGCCTGAAGAAATTGCTTCTACTGTTGCCTTTTTAGCATCTGATGCTGCCGCCTATATTACAGGTGAAACAATTCATGTAAATGGTGGCATGTATATGGTGTAAAGCCTAATTTTAGTAGGCTTTATATTAATTTTTATATAAATTTTACCGTGTTAACAGGTTAGACCATGCAAAAAAGTAAACTCTAGGCTTGCATGGAAAGCTGTTGAAGAATACACTACACACAATTTGAAAAAATGCACTTTTAGTCAGTAAAGGAAAAATAATGAGTACTATCGAAGAACGCGTAAAAAAAATCACTATTGAACAGTTAGGTGTTAGTGAAGCAGAAGTTAAAATTAATTCATCATTTGTTGATGACTTAGGTGCTGATTCATTAGATACAGTTGAACTAGTAATGGCATTAGAAGAAGAATTTGATACTGAAATTCCTGATGAAGAAGCTGAAAAAATTACTACAGTTCAAGCTGCAGTAGACTACGTTACTGCTAACCAGTAATTGTTGAATGCGCATTTAACGCGCATTAATAAAATGAAAAAGCGGTGTACTTACTAAGTATCCGCTTTTTTTGTTTCTCTTATTTGATTTTTAAAGGTATAGAACGATGAAACGAGTTGTAGTAACCGGCCTTGGTATGCTTAGCCCATTAGGCAATACACCAGAGACAACTTGGGAAAATTTACTACTTGGCAAAAGTGGTATTGGTAACATTGATCATTTTGATACTTCAGAATACACCACTAAGTTTGCCGGTTTGGTTAAAGACTTTGATGCACAAAACTATATGGAAAGAAAAGAAGCCAAGAAAATGGATCTTTTTATTCAATATGGTGTTGCTGCTGGTGTGCAAGCATTTAAAGATTCCGGCATTGAAGTGTCTGAAGAAAATGCGCCTCGTATTGGCGTTGCTATCGGTTCAGGTATTGGCGGTTTAGGCTTAATTGAACAGAATCACGAAAAAATGCTTAAAATGGCTGGTAGCCCACGTAAATTATCACCATTTTTTGTACCTTCTACTATTATTAATATGATCTCTGGTCATTTATCAATCATGTTTGGTTTACAAGGACCAAATATTGCTATTACGACTGCTTGTACTAGTGGTGTACATAATATTGGTCATGCTGCTCGTATGATTGCATACGGTGATGCTGATGTAATGGTTGCTGGTGGCGCAGAAAAAGCCTCAACAACGTTGGGTATGGGTGGCTTTGGTGCAGCAAGAGCTCTATCAAGACGAAATGATGATCCGCAAGCCGCTTCTCGACCTTGGGATAAAGACCGAGATGGTTTTGTACTGGGCGATGGTGCAGGTGTTGTTGTAGTTGAAGAATATGAACATGCTAAAGCTCGCGGCGCAAAAATTTATGCTGAATTAATTGGATTTGGTATGAGTGGAGATGCATATCATATGACATCACCTCCTGCGGACGGTGCAGGTGCTGCTCGTGCAATGGCTAATGCAATCAACGATGCAAAAATTGATGTAAGTAAAATTGGTTATATAAATGCGCACGGTACATCAACACCAACGGGTGATATTGCCGAAACAAATGCAGTTAAATCTATTTTTGGTGATGATGCTTATAACGTATTAATGGGTTCAACAAAGTCGATGACAGGGCATTTATTAGGTGCTGCAGGTGCTATTGAAAGTATTTTTAGTATTCAAGCCTTAATGCATAACGCTGTTCCACCAACAATTAATTTAGATAATCCTGATGAAGGATGTGATTTAGATTATATTACTGGCAGTGCACGTGATGTGAACCTAGATTATGTAATATGTAACTCTTTTGGCTTTGGTGGAACTAACGGTTCATTAATTTTCAAAAAAGTATAATCAATTAATATTAAAAGCTTGAATTCAATTAATTAAGCCTGAATACTTAGCATCCTTGCGAAAGTCTTCAGGCTTAATAGTTTATAATGGTTAATCTTTCCTATATGTTGAATAGGCTGATTAAATTGGTATGACTCAATATATGAAACGTTGCTTAGTAAACGACAAAGAACAAAAACAGATCTCAATTGCTAATCGAGGGTTAGCATACGGCGATGGCTTATTCACTACGGCCAAAATTGTTGACGGGCAAATTGAATACTTATCCTCACATATTCAACGCTTATTCCTTGGGTGTGAAAACCTAGGGCTAACCTCTCTAAATACAGCTGACTTAACTGAAAAATTGATTGGGATAGCCAAGCCTTACAGTTTAGCGGTATTGAAAGTTATTGTTACTGCAGGTAGTGGCGGGCGAGGTTATGCACGTAGTACTGATTCAATAAACGACTTAATCATTACAGTACATGATTACCCTCAACATTATGATGATCTCGCTATCAATGGCATTACACTTGGCAATAGTACGCAGAAACTTGGTATTAACCCAATGCTTAGCGGGTTAAAGCATCTTAATCGTCTTGAACAAGTACTATTACGTCAAGAACTAACAGATAGTCCATTAGATGATTTAATTGTTGCTAATGTGAATGATGAGGTAGTTGAAGCAACGAGTGCTAATTTGTTTTTTTGGCTAGATGGTAAGCTATGTACTCCTGAAATAACGCATAGTGGTGTAAATGGCATTATGAGACAACTTATTCTGAAAAAATATCCCGATACCATCATCAGGCAATTTACATTTAATGAACTTACAAAGGTTTCAGCTATGTTTATTTGTAATTGTATTATGGGTGTAATGCCAGTAAAGCAGTATAACGACCAATGCTTATCAATAGCACTACCTCAAACAGTGCGTGATACAGTTAATCAACAACATAAGAAACCATTATGATGGCTAATTTAAATAAAGCGAGATTACTAAAACAAATATTACTTGTTCTATTTACTTGCAGTACCATCATTATTATTGTTTTTTTTGGTTTACTTGAAAAACAACTTAATCGTGAGCTACCGATAGCTCAAAATGAATTATTAACAGTAAAGAAGGGCAGTTCAGTTGCTTCATTTGCTAAAATATTAGTGCACAAAGGTTGGATAACTAACCGTTTTTGGTTAAGAAGCTATGCACGCTTAAATCCTGATAACGTTAAGATAAAAGCGGGCACTTATCAAATAGTACCTAATATGACACTAACAGCGCTATTAGCTCATGTTTCGAGTGGAAAAGAACATCAATTTAGCGTTACTTTTATTGAAGGCTCTACATTTAAAGAATGGTTAGCGCAATTACAAAAGCAAGCTAGCTTATCTAATCATTTATCAACATTACCAACCAGTGAGATATCAAATAGATTTAAAATAACTCAAAGTAACCCGGAAGGATGGTTCTTTCCTGATACCTATGCGTATACACAAGGAACACCTGCGATTGAGTTATTAAAGCGAGCTCACGTCGCCATGAAAACTAAACTAATAGAGTTGTGGCAACAAAGAGCGAAAGGTTTGCCGTATGAAACCCCATATCAAGCATTAATCATGGCATCTATTATAGAAAAAGAAACAGGGTATTTAGCAGAGCAGCCGTTAATAGCTTCTGTTTTTATTAACCGCTTGGCTAAAAAAATGCGCCTGCAAACAGATCCTACAGTAATCTATGGTTTAGGTGAACGCTACCAAGGGGATATTACTCGAGCCCATTTACGAGAAAAAACAGCTTATAATACCTATCGAATTAATGGTTTACCACCTACACCTATTGCAATGCCGGGTATCTCAGCTATTGAAGCAGCGTTGAACCCAGCTACGAGTGATTATTTTTATTTTGTTAGTTCTGGTGATGGGAAACATGTATTTAGTAAAACACTCACAGAACATAATAAAGCTGTTCGAAACTATTTGGCTAAACAAAAAATTAAAAAATAATTCGGTTTATCTGAAAAATTAGCATACTGAGAGAGAATATGAATAAAGGTTTTATGCTTGTCTTTGACGGAAGTAATGGTGCAGGGAAAACAACGGTTATCAAGGGTGTTGAAAAATACTTAACTTTAAAAGGTTTTGATGTTCTTTTGACAAGAGAGCCAGGTGGTACGCCAATTGGTGAAAAAATTAGAGACGTAATTTTAGATCCCTCAACACCTGAAATGTGTTTTATGACCGAATTAATGCTATTTGGCGCTGGTAGAGCGCAGCATATTCAGGAAAAAATAATACCTGCATTAGCGCAAGGGAAAATTGTTATCTCAGATAGATTTGATGCGGCAACATATAGCTTTCAACATTTTGCTCGAGGGATTGACTTAGCAACAATTCGAAAAATAAATGATTTAGCATTGGCAGGTTTTTCTCCTGAAATGAATATTATTTTAGATTTAGATCCCAATGAAGGATTAAAAAGGGTGCTCAGTCGAGGTGAAGGCTTAGATCGCTTAGAAGATGAAAAGTCTGATTTCTTAATAAAGGCAAGAAATGGTTATTTAAAACAAGCTGAGCAATTTCCTGATAAATTTGAAATTATTGATGCAGCTCAATCAAAAGAAGATGTGTTATCTGATGTTATTAATATTATTGATGCATTACTTGCAAAGCAGTTGCACTCATAGAGTAGAAGTAAGAAGCTAATATGAAAACATGGTTATTTTCACATCAATCAATACTCTCTCAGCAGTTTAGCCAAGGAACATTGCCACATGCTATTTTAATAAATGGTGTTATGGGCTCTGGCAAACTTGAATTAGCACAATGGTTGGTGCAGCTGCTAAATTGTAGTCAACCAGTAGATTCAGTTGAGCTTAATAAGGCGAATGTACAAGGCTGTGGTTTTTGCAAATCATGTTTATTACTTCAGAGTAATACTTTTCCCGATCACCTTAATTTAATCCCTCAAAAAAATAGCTTAGGTGTTGATGACATTCGACATGCGAATAGCTTTTTACAAAAAACAGCTTATTTAGGGCAATTTAAAACGGTATTAATTGATAATGCCCAAGCTATGACGTCTGCAGCTATGAATGCGCTGCTTAAAACACTAGAAGAACCCAGTGATAAAAGTATAATTATCTTGTTAACAACTGATATAGATAGTTTGTTACCTACAATCATTAGTCGTTGTCGGGTGTTGACTATCCGACCAGCTGTAGGTAATGAGTTATTATTACAGTTAAAAGCAAATAATATTGCAGGTAAACAAAATGTTGTTGAAGCTGAAAACTTATCAGATAATGCTTTTGTTAATTTAACTCAGCTTCCCGAGTTAACAGACGCAAAAATTAAAGAATCGTTCATCGTTTTTAAAAAATGTTATATAGACTACCTTTGGCTTCAGCAAGGTGAATCTCAATTGTTACAATATTTATTAAGTAATGAACATGCATTAAGGTGGTTAGAGCAAATCACCGTTAATTTGTTACGTGAAAACTTGCTTGATGATAGCAAAAATGAGCATATAAAAATATTTGATGCACAGTTACTTAATGGTGTTTATAAAGTGATCATTAATGGATGCAAACTTATTAAATCTTATACACAAGCAAATAGTCAATTTGTATGTGAACAAGTTATAATGAGCATCAGTGATTTAGTTGAAAAAAATATAAGTCAAAAGAGTAGTGATAAACGACTATAGTCGCTATTTTGTTTTAGATTTAAACTAGGAGAGTACCTTGATCCCACTAAATATTGAATTTCAGTCTGAGCACGAGCTATATATCTCCTATATGCCATTTTTAAAGGAAGGTGGCTTATTTATTCGAACTACACAACCTTATGAACTAGGCTCTGAGCTTGAATTAAATGTACTTTTACCTGATTCACTTGAGCCATCAATCATTAAAGGGGAAGTTTGTTGGATTACGCCTATGGGAGCTCAAAATGGAACGCCTGCGGGGATTGGTGTTAGCTTTACCGATGACCCTGATAAAATGCGTCATCAAATAGAACAAGTAATCGCTCGACAGTTAAGTTCGTCTGACCCAACGTTAACAATGTAAATATTTGCACAAACCGTTTTCTTATTACTCAATCTCTTTCACTATTTTTTTGGAGTTTTCTGTTGTTTATTGATTCTCATTGCCATTTAGATCGGTTAGATCTGTCTCTTTATAATGATGACCTAGCCAATGTTGTACAAGCGGCAACTGATGCAAAGGTCGATACACTCTTGTGTATTAGCGTCACATTGAAAGATTTCCCCAATATGGTGGAAAAAACTAAAAACTTTAATAATGTCTTGCTTTCATGTGGCATGCACCCACTTAATCAAGAAGATGAAGTGGATATTGCGCAGTTAAAGGAACTATCAGATAACCCATCTGTTATTGCTATTGGTGAAACTGGTTTGGATTATCATTATGCACCTGAAACTAAAGCAATACAGTTAGATTCATTTAAAAAACATATTATTGTGGCGAAAGAGTTAAATAAGCCTTTAATAATTCATACTCGAGATGCGCAGGAAGATACTTTAACTATGTTAAGAGATGAAGGTGCAGATGAAGTTGGGGGTATTTTACATTGTTTTACTGAAAGCTGGGAAATGGCTAAGCAAGCAATTGATTTAGGCTTTTATATTTCTTTTTCTGGTATCGTCACATTTAAAAATGCTACGGCATTAAGAGAAGTCGCGAAACTTGTTCCTGATGACCGCTTTCTTATTGAAACAGATGCTCCCTATCTAGCCCCTGTTCCGCATCGTGGTAAAGAAAATCAACCTGCATATGTTGTTGAAGTGGCAAAACATTTAGCAAGCATTCGAGGCCAATCTGTAGAAACTATTGCTAAACTTTCTACAGACAATTTCAATCGACTTTTTAACTTGTAAGACGTTAAGAGTTATTTATTCATAAAAAAAGCCCAAACAAATGAGTTTGGGCTTAAGGGATGGCTCAAAGGGGCTTGAGCCGTGCGCTACTTATATTCATTTTCCTTACGAGCATTCTTCTATAGTATTGAGACGCTACAGAATAAAAAATAGGATAAAATTCTCTCACCTATTTCTGTAAATAAGTGTAGTGCAAGTTTTTATAAATGCGAATTATTTACAACAAACTAGTTTAAATATAATTTGAAATGTCGCATATTATTTTCAATTTCCCCCTCGTCGAAGTGCAGTTATCAAGGTGAATGTAATAGTAAAGTGATCTCTTTATCTTGCTCTATAACTTTACCTGTTATCATCTTCCGGTAATGCGAAAAGAGAGATGCTTTCTTTAGCAAAACCTACACCCACTTCAGTATAAAAGTTAAATACTTTATCAACGCCATGTTTTTGTAATTTTTCTTTTTCATCATCATATCGGGCAATTGCAGCAATTTTTCCTTGGTAGTTTGCTTTTTTCAACTGTGTTGTAATATTCATTACATCTTGAACGGTAGGCAAGGCAAGTAAAATTAACTCTAGATGATTTAGTTGAATATTTTCCCAAAAACCGGCATCTTCGGCATCTCCACAGTAAGCACGCATATCATGATCATTTAACCAATTAACTTTGTTATTATCTGCATCTAAGCCCCATATTAGCTTTGATTGGTGTGCTTCCAGTGCTTTATAGGCACCCATTCCAACTCGTCCCATACCTATAATTACAATAGGTGCGTCACAAGGTTGCTCAAAACTATCTTCTGGGAGTTTAGTAATATTCTCATAGCGCTTGAATACAGACTTATAGCGAGTAAAAAATACGTGAGCGTAGTTATAACAAATATTAGTGAATATAAAAGATAAGGTAACAGCAAGCGATAAAATAACTAACCATTCTTTTGATAACCAACCTTCATTAGTACTTAATGAGGCAACGATTAAGCCAAATTCACTAAAATTACTTAATACTAATGCTGACAAGTAAGCGGTTCTTCCTCGTAATTTCAATGAGATAAATAAGAAGAAGAATAAAGCAAATTTTAAAGGAATGAGTAAGGTGAGTAATGTTGCAATTCCTAGCATTTCCCAAGTAGGTAGTGCGGTAAAACCAATAGTTAAAAAGAAGCCGATTAAAAATAAATCTTTAAAACTTAATAGTGATTTTGATATTTCAATCGCTTTGTTATGAGAGGCAAAGAACATACCTACTAATAAAGCGCCTAGGTCTCCTTTAATATTCACCAACTCAAATAGTTCATAACTCCCAAAAGCAAGAAAAAAACCAGTGAGTGGGATTAATTCACCATGTCCTGCTTGATCAATTAGTTTATGTAGTAAAGGTTTAATTAGAAACACTAATGGTAATAATATTGCCCAATAACTAGGTAACTTTCCTGTTGCTGCAACTAAAAAGATTACGGCAATAACATCTTGTATAACTAAAATAGCAACAGCCAGTTTACCGTGGCGAGTTTTTAATTCACCATGCTCTTCAAGTAATTTGACCACACAAACGGTACTACTAAAGCTGAGTGCAAAGATGATTAATAATGCTGTTGATATATTTAAATCTGCAACAAAGCTTAGAGATATAAAAACAAGTATTTTGAAGGATAGCGTACCTAGAATAAGCCACAAAATTGTATGACTAAAAGCACCTGCCCATACTTCAGTTTTGAGTAAATCCTTAATATTAAGCTTTAGCCCTATCGTAAATAGCATCAAAGTGATGCCTAAACTTGCTAATTCTGAAATTGTTTCATCCGCTTGAAAGCCAATAAAATGCAGGATAAAACCAGCAACTAAATAGCCGATTGAAGGGGGCAATGAGACTGTTTTAGCAAGAAAGCCACAAATGAATGCGAATAAAACCCAAATAAAATCCATAAGTTATGCCTTTGAAGTGTAACTATTATTTGAAATGCTAGATGAAATAATTTTTTTTGTATTCATAAAAATTTAGGAGTCGCCTGATAAATATAAAAAATTGTTACTCACTTTAGGGTGCGATGATTAATGAATCAAATTGCTTTTTCATAAAGTCAGCAATAAGAGGTTGTGCTTTTTTGTTAGGATGAATCCCATCGTTTTGCATTAATTCAGGCTGTATGGCAATAGGTTCCATAAAAAAAGGAATTAAGGGTATCTTGCTTTGGCTAGCTGCTTTTGTAAATGTTTGATTGAATAGTTTATTATATCTTGAACCATAATTTGGCGGAATTTTTATATCCATTAAGAATACTTTGACAGTATGCTGCTTAGCTAGTTGAATTAATTGTAACAAGTTGTTTTCAATGAGCGTTGGAGGAAAACCACGTAAGCCATCATTCCCACCTAATTCTATCAACAAATAATCAAATTTTTGATTAGCTAAAATTCTTGTTAGCCGAGTTAAACCGCCTGCTGTAGTCTCACCACTGATACTTGCGTTAAGTAATGTATAAGGTGCTTTTGTTTGGGTTAATTCACTATTTAAATGGTATACCCAGCCTTCATTTTCTTTCATACCAAAACTTGCACTGAGGCTATCACCTAGTATTAAAATAGAGAGTGGCTCACGTATATGATTTTCATTAGCTTGGCTTGAATATGTTAAAAATAACCCAATGCTAGTTATAATTAATATCGATAAACGAAAAAATGACTTTTTTATCATGAAATTAAATTCCGAAATTATTCTTGAAACCCAATCACTTGCAAAGCATGTCATGCTTGAAGATAAGCAATTAACTCTTCTGCAAGATATTAGTTTGACTGTAGCAAAAGGGCAAACGATTGCGATTGTTGGTTCATCAGGATCAGGTAAAACGACTTTATTGTCTATATTAGCTGGTTTAGATCTTCCTTCTCAAGGTGAAGTTTATCTGAAAAATAAACCATTGCACAAATTAAATGAAGAACAACGAAGCCAAGTGAGAGCTGAACATGTTGGTTTTATATTTCAGCAGTTTCTATTAATTAGTAGTTTGACTGCTTTAGAAAATGTCATGCTACCAGCAGAGCTCGCAAATGATGATAATGCAAAACAATTAGCTTTAGATTTATTAGCGCAAGTTGGCTTGAGTGAACGAGCGAATCATTTTCCTGCACAACTTTCGGGTGGCGAACAACAAAGGGTCGCTATCGCTCGGGCCTTTATTTCTAAACCGGATGTATTATTTGCAGATGAACCAACAGGAAATTTAGATAAGAAAACATCAACCTATATTGCTGACTTATTGTTTGAACTTAATACAAAATATGACACAACACTGGTTTTAGTTACCCATGACTTAACACTCGCACAACGCTGTCAACGACGTATAGAAATGCAAGGAGGTCAATTGGTTAATGGTCCAATACCCTCTGATATTAGTAAAGAACAATGCGGCACAGAGACAACACACATTGAAGTAACCGAATGATGAATTTTCTTAAGGTTAACTGGGTAAAACAATCAATACAGCTGTTAAAGCATGAACTTAAGCGTGGCGAGTTAACCATTGTTGTGCTGGCAATTGTACTGGGTGTGGCTAGTGTTTTTTCGTTAGCTGGCTTCTCAGGAAAAATTAAGCAAGCGCTTCTTCATGAAAGTACCAGCTTTATTGCTGCAGATCGTGTTTTACAGTCAAGTAGAAAGCTTGTTTTACATCCATCAAGTAAACAACCAGATGGTTTGTCTCGTGTGCAAATAGACAATAAAAGTCAGCAACTTAATATAAAACAAGCTGAAAAAGTTTTAATGTCTTCTATGGTGTTTGCAGGTGACGTAATGGCTTTAGTTGAAATTCAAGCTGTTTCATCTGCTTATCCGTTAAGAGGGGAGCTACTGGTAAGCGATAGCGTTGATTCAACAAGGGTATCAGCAGTCAATGCCCCAGATTTGGGCAGCGTATATATTGAAGAGAAACTATTGTCAGTACTTGGCGTTACTATTGGTGATGTGATTGATATTGGTGAAAGCCGCTTTACTATTAAGGCAATAGCAAAGCAAATACCTGATGCATCTTTTAGTGTGTTTACCTCAGGCGTTAAAATTATTATCAATGTTGCTGATTTAGATAAAACCCAATTAGTACAACCTGGCAGTAGGTTGACATATAAGTATTTATTTTCCGGTGATACGGATGATATTGAAGCATTAACAACATGGTTAAAGCCAAAGCTCAATGAGAGTCAGCGCTGGCACGATATTCAATCTAAGCAGTCGCCATTAGCAAATGCGCTTAACAGAGCTGAAAAGTATCTATCACTTGCAAGCTTATTAGGCATTATTTTGGCAGCTGTTGCGGTTTCTGTGGCTAGCAGGCGTTATGCACAACGACATCAAAGTAGTGTCGGTGTATATAAAGCAATGGGAGCATCGTTAAGTCATATCAGAAAGTTATATTATTTACATTGGTCTATGTTAAGTCTGTTCAGTATTTTAATTGGCTTATTATCAGGATATATTCTCGCGCAATTAGGATTTTACGCAATACAGGATTACTTACCTGTACAGCTATCAACGGGTTCAGAAAATGGTGCATCCACTTTGGGATTAGTCTCTTTAGGCTTTTATCCTTTAGTTATCGCTATTTTTACAGGTGTTTTGTGCTCGTTTGCTTTCGCTATAACGCCATTAAAAGAGTTAGTTTCTACGTCGCCTTTAGTTGTTATTAGAGGTGCTCAGCAAACGTCAAGTAGTCAGCAACTTTCGATTCGTATTAGTCAATTCTTGATTCCACTGCTAGCATTGCTCTTTTTATTATTTATCTTTAGTGGTGATATATTCTTAAGTTTTAGTTTATTAATTGGCGGTATTGCTGTTTCAGTTTTATTACTCATAATTGGCCGACTGTTAATGAAAGTTACACGTAACATTGGTACTAAGGCAGGCGCATCTTGGCATTTAGCTTTGGCTAATTTACAACGACGAGCGAAAGAAAATAGCGTACAGCTGGTTAGCTTTACTATTGCGATTAAACTACTTTTGATGATCATTGTGATAAAAAGTGCTTTATTGAGCGAGTGGCAAGCACAGTTACCAGAGCAAACGCCCAACTTGTTTTTAGTTAATATGACTAAAAACCAAGCAGCTGAAGTTGATGAATTCGCTATACAGCAACAAATTACTGCAGGTGATATATATGCGGTTGTTCTTGGTCGATTAACAGCGATTAATGATGACAAAATAACAAAAAAAGTATCTAAAGAAAAAACTGAAGACAATGATAATGGTCGCCAAGGAGTAGGGCGAGAATTAAATTTAACTTGGCGTGAAAACTTACCAAAAGAGAATACCATTGTTGAAGGTCAATGGTGGCAAAAAGGCTCAATAAGCACTAATCAAGCGCAAGTTTCTATCGAGCAAACGCTTGCTAAACGCTTGAATATAAAAATAGGTGATAATTTAACATTTCAGTTGGGCAGTGAAGTAATTAAGGTACCGGTAACAAGTATTCGTAAAGTGAACTGGCAATCAATGCAACCTAATTTTTATATGATTTTTCATCCACAAGTGTTAGCCGATTATCCAGCAAGTTATATTTCATCTATCTATCTGCCAGTAAATAAGAAAATACAGTTACAACAGTTTTTAAGCACCTACCCAACAATTATAGTAATTGATGTTGACGAAATGATCCTACAATTACGTAAAGTTATTGAACAAGTCTCTAAAGCGGTTGAATTTATTTTAGTTCTTGTTGTTTTTGCCGGTTGTTTAGTTTTAGTTGCGCAGGTACAAGCAAGTATGGAAGAGCGAGAACGAGAAATAGCTATATTAAAAACAATTGGTGCTAAAGGCTCACTACTACGAAATAGTATTTTACTTGAATTTGTTGCCTTAGGTGGTATTGCAGGCTTAATGGCAAGTGTAGCAATGGAGTTAACTGTATATTTACTACAGCGTTTCTTATTTAATATGGAAACAAGCTTTCATGCTGAGTACTGGTTGCTAGGTATTTTATCAGGTGCGATTTTTGTTGGTATTGTGGGTTTATTAAGTTGCTGGCGTCTGTTGAATATGTCGAGCGTTACCTTAATTAGACGAACAATGTAAAGATCATTAAACTACATGAAAATTAACTATTTAGTTAAGTATTTAAAGAGAACAAGTATGTTAAAATACTTACTTGATTCTAAGTAGAACTCTGCTTTAGCTTTATAGCAATTTTTTAAAATCGTTGTGATAACACATTAAACGTTTAAGTAGATAGCACAGTAAACTAAAAGGAATAAGAATAAATATGACCCCATCAAAGCAGGCAACGCCTTATTTAGTGGCATTTGCATCAATTATTATTATTATTTCGGGACTGAAGGTTGCAGCACCTTTATTGGTACAACTCCTGATGGCGCTATTTATTGCGATAATTTGTATGCCTTCAATACGTTGGATGGAAGACCACAAAATTCCACGCTCTATTGCGATCATTATAGTGCTAGCCATCATTTTAACCTTTGTTTATGCTGTGGTTGCTTTAGTTGGCGACTCAATTAATGCATTTAATGCCAACAAGGAGTTTTATATTGAACAATTAGGCTCCCGGGTTAAATCTATTGTTACGTGGGTTGCTTCTCACGGAGTTCCAATTGAAAGTGTAGACGTTGCTTCAGCATTTGAAAAAGCCGATATAATGTCGCTAGTTACGTTGATATTGGGTGGTGTGGGCAATATATTCAGTGATTTTTTTGTAATATTTTTATGCGTTATTTTTATCTTAGCTGAAACAACAAGCTTTCCCAGCAAGTTTGCTAAAGCATTTGTTAATGCTCAAGATAAAATGGTGCATGTAAATCATGTTCTCAGTAAAATCCGCCATTACCTAGCAATTAAAGCAGCAACAAGTTTACTTACCGGTATTTTAGCTTCATTAGCTCTTGTTCTTATTGGTGTCGATTACCCATTTCTTTGGGGAATGCTGGCATTTTTACTTAATTTTATTCCTAATTTAGGCTCTCTACTGGCTGCGGTTCCCCCCGTTATTTTGGCTTTGATTCAGTTAGGCCCAATTGGTGTAATGTGGACAGGGATTAGTTTCTTTGCCATTAACAATATTGTTGGCAATTATCTTGAACCTAAATTAATGGGTAAAATGTTGGGCTTATCGGCATTTGTCGTGTTTTTATCGTTAATTTTGTGGGGATATATATTTGGCGCAGTAGGTATGTTTTTATCAGTGCCATTAACGATGATGATAAAAATTGCTTTGGATACGAATGAGAAAACTCGTTGGCTGGGTATTTTACTTGGGCCAGAAGAGGAAGCTGAAGAAGAAGTTCCTATTGAACATTAAATAGAGCTTATTGAGAAAAGTGAGAGGTGAACCTTAATGTCTCTCACTGACCTTAAAAATAACAATAACGGACTTACTTTAAGGTATTAGACTTAGTTCTTTTATCCTAGCTTTACTCAACAAAATATAACACTTTTTATAAGCGTTTGCCGCGCCTTTCTCAGGTGAAACAATAAGATATTGCCAACGGCAATCATTATCTCGAAATGTATTAAAATTACTCTGTGAACGTTTAAACATCTTTAATGCTGAATAGCGGCCTGTAATAAGTGCTTTCTCTTCAAGATTAAAAGTGTGATTATTTATCCAAGTTTGTAGTTCTCTATCAACAGCCTCTTTCACATCATCTAAGCAACGTGAAATATCGGCTGTTGTTTTATTTGAATTTTCACATTTATCTAATGTTTTTATCGCAAAAGATGAAGGTGCGAATAACAATTGCCCAACAAAAAACATATTTAGAACAAGTAATTTTTTTATCATATTGTTTAAATTCTAATTTATCGATTTATCGTACCAGCCTTTAGTAATCATTTGCAGGCTGGTACGTATTCTAGCTAAGAAACTCAAATACTTTAGTTAAAAATATAAGGATTGACCTTAAACTTAAAACTAGGCGGGTAGTACTTTCTTATAAGGCTTAACGATGACATTTTTATAAACACCTGCCGCAATGTAGGGATCAACATCGGCCCATGCTTGAGCTTCAACTAAACTGTCAAATTCAGCTATAATTAATGAGCCAGTAAAACCAGCAGCACCTGGATCATTACTATCTATGGCTGGACACGGGCCAGCAACTAATAAGCCTGTCTCTTATACACATCTCCGAGCCCACGAGACGTAGAGGAATCTCGT
>CAJXUT010000072.1 GCA_913061365.1 uncultured Colwellia sp. | reverse complement strand
TACGAGATTCCTCTACGTCTCGTGGGCTCGGAGATGTGTATAAGAGACAGACTTTGACTTAATACGCCAAGTGTAAATAAAACATCTATACCTTGTGCTTTAGCAAATTCACCAACTTCTTGATGATAATTGCGGGCTTCACTACCTAGCTCTCCCATATCGCCCAAAATTAGTATTTTTTGCCCTGAGTAAGCCGCTAATAATGAAATTGCCGCTTTAATTGACTCTACATTTGCATTGTAAGTGTCATCAATTAATTTAATTTGATGGTTTGATTTTGAGCTATTAAGATGATGAACATTTAATCGGCCTTTGACAGAAGCCATATTAGCTAGACCCAAGCAAATATCTTGTAAACTTGCGCCACATTCAATAGCAGCGGCCGCAGCAGCAACAGCATTACAAACATTATGTTTACCTGGTACGGTCAGCTGTATTGCACATTGACCCACAGATGTGTGTAAATCAAAATATGCACATCCATTTTCATCGAGCGTAATATTGCGACTATAACAATCTGCTGCATCAACATTATTGCTATGCTCACAAGAAAAAGTGCGTACTTGCTTGTCTGTTAAACGCCACTGCCATTTACTTGCGTATTCGGTATCTTGATTATAAAGAGCAACACCCTCAGCAGTTAAACCTGAAAAGATCTCGCCTTTAGCACGCGCAACACCACATAAATCACCAAAACCTTCTAAATGTGCCGCAGCAATATTGTTAATAATGGCTACGTCAGGTTTGACTAGTTCAGTTGTGTAAGCTATTTCACCCATATGATTCGCGCCCATTTCTATTACCGCAAAATCATCACCTTGAGATAAACGTAATAAGGTTAAAGGTACGCCGATATCATTATTAAAGTTTCCGTTCGTTGCTAAAACATTCCCTAAACGAGACAGGATCGCGGAAAGCATTTCTTTTACTGTAGTTTTACCACTACTTCCTGTGATACCTATTGTTTTAGGCGCCACTTGTTGTTTGACATACGCAGCAATTTTACCCAAAGCAATACGCGTATCCTCAACAACGACTTGCGCAACAGTTTCTTTATTTAAGGCATCAATATAATGGTCAACAATAAGTACCTGACAACCTTTATCAACAACTTGTTGGGCAAATCGATGGCCATCAAAATTAGGGCCTTTTAGTGCTAAAAAAGCATCTTTTTCTGTTAATGTACGTGAATCTGTTACTAGGTTTTCAATTGTTATTGAATTGAGTGATTCATGGCAAAATAACTCGCCATTACTCGCTTTTGTTAAGGTGGCTAAATCTAAAACAATCATAAATTACCACCTGATAATTTAGACAACGTATTATCATCCACTTGCTTAAAAAAATTCATCACGATTTGTCGTTCGTTATAATCAATTTTATCTTTACCTAAAATAATATAATCTTCATGACCTTTACCTGCTAACAACACCACATCATTACCACGAGCTTTGTTCAGTGTTGCCAACACAGCTTGCTCTCTATCCACAACAACTTCGTATTGAGCTTGCGACGTTAACCCTTTGATAATATCTTCGATAATGCTCATCGGTATTTCAGTACGGGGGTTATCGTTAGTAATAACTAAGTAATCAGCATATTTTTCAGCGGCTTGTGCCATTAATGCTCGTTTACCTTTATCTCGATCACCACCACAACCAAAAACAACATATAAATTGCCATCACAGTGTTGGCGACACGCTTGTAAAGCTTTTTCTAGTGCATCTGGTGTGTGGGCATAATCAACAACGGCGGTTGCAGCTACTGATTTTTGAGATGAAAAAGATTCCATACGGCCAGCAATAGCTTTCACAGCCATAATTTTCTGGGCGATTTTTTCAAGAGAAATATCTTCAACCAATAACACTGCAATAACAGCTAATAAGTTATCAATATTAAAGTCACCCAATAAAGGGCTATTAATTTTGATATCACCAAGGTGAGTGTTCAAAGTAAAGTGAACTCCTTGGCTATGGTGAGAAACATGACTACAGCTCACAAATTGCTCTGCATTACGTACAACATCACCACGACCATATAGCCATAGGTTTGATTTATCATCTGGCCAGGTGGTTAACCATGTATTGACTTGTTGATCATCGCCATTAAGTACCGAAACTTGCTCATTTTGATGAGTAAACAGTTGTCTTTTTGCTGCTGCATAATCAGCCATACTACCGTGATAGTCTAAATGATCTCGGCTCAGATTAGTGAAAACAGCAATATCAAAAACACTTCCGTCAATTCGACGTTGTTCAAGCGCATGAGAAGACACTTCCATAGCAAGATGAGTCGTTTTTTGCTTCGTAAATTGATTGAATAGCTGAACTAAATCAGTGGCGCTAGGTGTTGTATTCTCTAGAGGTTGCAAGTTATCCAGCATACCTGCACCATTAGTGCCGATAATCGCACAAGGCTTTTGGCAGTTTGTCAGTATTTGTCCAAGTAATTGACTAGTACTTGTCTTACCGTTAGTACCGGTAATGCCTATCATGGTCATTTTTTCTTGCGGCGTTTGATAATAAGCACTACTTAGTTTAAATAACGTTTGATTTAGTTGATAAAAACTTACAACTGCAATGTCTTGATGATAAACAATATTGCCATGTTGAACTTCATCTAAGCATTCAGCTAACACTAAATTAGCGCCTTTATTAATTGCGCTCTCAATATATTTTCTACCGTCAACAGCATGACCAATAACAGCACAGAAAACATCGCCTAACTGAAGATGTCTACTATCATTAGTAAGTTCTTTTAATGGCGTTGATAAAGTAAAGCTATCTGGTAATTCTACTGAAAAACCATTCAGTAGCTGGATGATAAATTGTGTTGATAACTTAGACATCATTAGCCTCTGTTACATTGACACTTATTGCATTAGCATCTTCTATTAATAGCTGACTTTGCGCTAACTTTTCATTAGCATCGGGCATAACATTTAAGACTCGAAGTGCCCCTTTCATCACCCTAGAAAATACCGGTGCGGCAACTTCACCGCCATGATAAAGATCGCCACCTGGATCATTAATCACTACAACCACAACTACTTTGGGATCAGATATAGGTGCAATGCCCGCAAATAACCCTACATAATCATTACCATAACCACCTGCTACTGCTTTAAAAGAAGTACCTGTTTTGCCTCCAACGCGATAACCCGCTACTTTAGCTTTTTGCACATGTTCATCAACAACGGTTTCAAGCATAGTTGTCACAGCATTGGCATTTTCTTTAGAAAAAATTCTTACGCCTTCATTAACTTGCTCTGTTTTAACAATAGAAAGTTCTCGTTTAATACCGCCATTAGCTAATGTTGTATAAAAACGAGCTAACTGCATTGGCGTGATGGCTAAACCATAACCCCATGACAGTGTTGCCAATTCAAATTTTGACCAACGCTGTCTATCATGCATCATTCCAGAGCTTTCACCCACTAAACCTGTACCTGTACTATCGGCAAAACCTGCATCAAAAAACTTATCAAGTAAAAAGTTTTTCGGTACTGATAAAGCCAGTTTTGTGGTGCCCATATTTGAAGAATGGACAAGAATCTCTTCAATTGATAATTTGCCACGATTAATAGGATCACTCACTCGTCTACCACCTAAGCGCATCCAACCTGGACTGGTATCAATAATGGTGTTTGCTTTAGCTGAGCCAAACTCCAAAGCCGTTAACGCTGTAAGCGACTTCATGGTTGAGCCTGGTTCATAAACATCAGTAATAGCACGATTACGAAAGCGATGAATTGCTGTATTTCGACGATTATTCGGGTTATACGATGGACTATTTGCCATAGCCAAAACTTCACCCGTATGAATATCAACAACCACAGCTGAACCTGAGGTTGCTTTAAATGCCTGTACAGCACCTTTTAATTCTTTATAAGCAATAGCTTGAATACGTTGATCTATTGTTAGGGTGATGTCTTTAGCTTCTTGTGACGCTTCTACTGACAAAATTTCAATTTTACGGCCTTTCGCATCTTTTCTGAAACGCTTACTACCACCAACCCCCGTTAATAACTGATCGTATACTCGCTCAACGCCTTCAATACCTTTATCATCAACATTGGTGAAACCAACTACATGAGCACTAATTTCACCCGTTGGATAAAAACGTTTTGATTCTTTACGAAGATGGATACCAGGAATTTTTAGTTCACGAATATAGTTCGCCATCGCAGGAGATATTTTTCGCTCTAAATAGACAAAGCGTTTCGACGGGTTACGTATCACACGCGAGGTTAACTTACCAACATCTTGACCTAAGACATCTGCTAACGCTTGCCAATGTTCCGTCATCTTTAACGCTTTATTATCCATAATAATTTTAGGATCAGCCCACACCGTTTCTACTGGTACGCTAATCGCGAGCTCATCACCATTTCGATCAATTATCGAACCACGCTGCACTGTATTAGCTGCAACTCGCATAGAGCGCATATCCCCTTGCTTTTTGAGCATATCAGGTTCAATTATTTGAATATAAGCACTACGAGCTAACAATCCAGCATAAATCAAGGCAACAATAGCCAATACAACATAATAACGCCATGCGTTAGTTGTTGGTTGACTGCTGCGGTTGCTTGCTTTTTTGTTCACACTTAAGCTCACTTTATTACTCATTTAACTCAGATTACTCATATTTTTCTTATTCATTCATTTTAAATTCTGAATCTGATTATTATTCTAACGTCACAATAATTTCTGATTTAGAGTCAAGTCGCTTCATGTTTAAAAGCTTCTTCGCTTTACTTTCAATTGCGCTATGTTCTGCTAAAGAGTTTTGCTCCAGTAACAGGTTTCGCCACTCAATGTCTAACTCGTCTCTTTGGGTATATAATTGCTCTAATTCACTGGTAGTCTGGCGATTTACATGAGTGTAATAAATAACTGAAAAGGCTGAAATCACGACTAAAGCCAATAAAATATAACTAACAAAATGCTGTAAAATGTCTTGCCAAATATCTAGCGTTAACACAGATTTACGTTTTACCGAACTATTACTTGGCACAGTTAATCATCTGTATGTGGCAAACGTTTGGCAATGCGCAATACCGAGCTACGCGAACGTACATTGATTTCTACTTCGCTTTTACTTGGTTTTAATTTACGCCCAATTAACGCAAGTTTTTTTCCTTTATTTAACTCTTCTTCTGTAACAGGCAAGCCACGCGGCACTTTTTTCGCTTGCGAGTGCTTTTTCATAAACTGTTTTACTAAACGATCTTCAAGTGAGTGAAAACTGATAACAACTAAGCGTCCGTCTTCAGCCAAAACAGATAGAGAAGCCGCCAATGCTTTTTCAATTTGATCTAGTTCACTGTTGATATACATACGAATAGCTTGAAAACTGCGCGTCGCTGGATGTTTTTTAATTTCGCGCTGTGGTGCGGTAGTTTTGATCAATTTAGCTAATTGACCTGTACGGGTAAAAGGCGTTTCTACTCGCGCATCTACAATAGCATTGGCAATACGCCAAGCATGCTTTTCTTCACCGAAGGTTCTCAAAACCCAAGTAATATCTTCTACGTCTGCAACAGCCAACCACTCTGCTGCGGTTTGTCCTCGACTCGTATCCATTCGCATGTCTAAAGGACCATCTTTCATAAAGCTAAAACCACGTTCAGCTTCATCCAGTTGCGGTGAAGAAACACCTAAATCTAATAATATACCGTTCACTTTACCCACTAAGTCATGCTGCTGAGCTATTTCAGCTAAGTGAGCAAAACCTTGGTGTTCAATGAGAAAACGCTCATCATTTTGGAATTTTTTAGCTGAAGCTATTGCAGAAGGATCTCGATCAATGGCGATTAGCCGCCCTTGCTCTGATAATTTAGATAGTATCAAAGACGAATGTCCACCACGACCAAAAGTACAGTCGATATAGCAGCCATCAGGATCGATATCTAAACCATCTACGGCCTCCGCTAATAAAACAGAAATGTGTGTTTTATCTAATTCCATGTTGTTATTTTTATAACCTTTTCAATATAGTTGTGCGCAAACACTACAATGTTTAGCTAATATCAGCCGGTAAATATCTATAAAGATAAATCTAGTAAACGATCCGTTAATTCAATTTCACCAGATTGTATTTTACTAATACCTTGCTGCATTTGAGCTTGCCATGCTGACTCGCTCCAAATTTCAAATTTTTTCAACTGTCCAACAAGCATCACTGATTTTTCTAATCCTGCATGTTGTCTCAATGGCCCATTTAGTAATAAACGTCCATTTTTATCCATGTCGCAATCAGTAGCATTTCCAAGTAAAACTTGTTGTAATAATCGTTCCTGTGGGTTCATACTAGATAAGCTACAAAGTTTTAATTCAATCTCTTCCCATTCAGGCAGTGGATAAAGCAACAAACACCGATGCTGAATATCAACCGTGCAAATCATTTTTCCTTGGCAATCGGCAAATAGCTCCTCGCGATACTTAGTCGGTACCGTGATTCTATTCTTGCTATCTAACGTAATTGCGTTAGCGCCTCTAAACATAATATTTACTTAAGTTGACGTTGAATTTGTATAAAACTTTGTCGTAATTGCTAAAAACTCACTTAAATCTCTATTAAGATCCACAATTACCCACTTTTTACCACATTGATACAGTTTAGTGACTAAAGTAAAGTTATGTCAAGCAAAGATCGGCAAAAACATCAGTACGAGTACTGGTCAAAAACCCAGTAAAATTAAGGGCTGAGAAAAGAGTCTTAGGAAGTGAATGAATTTGTGGACTTTTGTGGAGATACTTCTCAAAAAAGTATTAAGAAAGTAATAAAAATAATTGAAAAGTGGTTAGAAAGAGTAGAGTTTTATCAAATAAAGGAGTCCCCACCCAAATTAGTGGGGATCCATTAAAAAGAGTTAATTATCTAGAATAATTCATCATCAATATCAAACAAACAATCACAACCAGATTTAGCCGATGCAATTAAAGATAATCTACGCGGTAATAATCGCGTAAAGAAATAGCGAGCGGTGTGTAATTTTCCTTGATAGAAGTCATCGCCACTTTCGCCATTGTTATTTTGTTGTGCTAAAGAAACTTGTGCCATTTTAGCCCAAACAAATGCCATAGCAGTATAACCAAAGATATGCAGGTAATCATTTGCCGATGTGCCTAACTCATTAATATTATCTTCTGATTTAGATAAAATATAATCAGTTAATTCTGTTAGATCAGTTACAGCTTGTGATAATGGCGAAATAAACTCATCCATACCTTGCTCATCTTTACTGCTGTCGATAAAAACATTCACTTCATCAGTAAACACTTTTAGCATAGCGCCTTTTGAACCAGCAACTTTACGCATTAGTAAGTCCATGGCTTGAATACCGTTGGTACCTTCATATATTTGCGTAATACGCGCATCACGTACTAATTGTTCTTGGCCCCACTCACGAATAAAACCGTGTCCACCAAATACTTGTTGACCTGCAACCGTATTTTCAAAGCCTAAGTCAGTGAAAAATGCTTTGGCTATTGGTGTCATCAACGCAGCGAGTGTTTCACCTTTAGCTTGCTCTTCAGCTTCACCGTAAGTAGCGTAGTCCAATTGCATAGAAATATAACTAGAAAGCGCACGTGAACCTTCATTTAAAGCTTTCATATTTAAAAGCATACGACGAACATCGCCATGTACCATAATAGAATCAGCTTCTTGATCAGGGTTTTTAACACCATTAGTTTTACTATCAAGTGCTCTACCTTGTATTCTATCTTTCGCATATTCTAATGCATTTTGATAAGAACGTACTGCAGCACTTAAGCCTTGGATACCAACACCAATACGTTCAAAGTTCATCATGGTGAACATACACGCTAAACCTTTATTTAGCTCACCAATTAAAAATCCTTTTGACTCATCAAAGTTCATAACACAAGTCGCTGACGCATGAATACCCATTTTATGCTCTATAGAGCCACAGCTAACATTGTTAAACTCACCCAATGTTTCATCATCATTGACATTGTATTTAGGTACTAAAAATAACGAAATACCACGTGGACCAGCAGGAGCGTCAGGTAATTTAGCGAGCACTAAATGCACAATGTTTTCAGTAAAATCGTGCTCACCTGCAGTGATAAATATTTTATTACCGGTAACACTATAACTACCGTCTTCTTGTGGAACCGCTTTAGTACGAATAAGACCTAAATCAGAACCAGAATGTGATTCGGTTAAACACATAGATGCAGTCCAATCACCTGCATACATACGTGTTAAATAACGTTGTTTTAATTCTTCACTACCGTGCTTGGCTAATGATAATGCAGCACCTGCAGTCAATACAGGGTAAAGCGCAAACGAGATATCTGCACTATTTAGCATTTCTTCATGCATAGCCGTTAACATTTTCGGCATGCCCATGCCGCCATATTCCACATCTCCACCAAGTGCAGTCCAACCACCTTCAGCGTAAGTGTTGAAAGCTTCTTTATAACCAGGAGCTGTTGTAACAGCACCATCTTTAAAGCTCACACCAATTTCATCACCTTGTCGAGCAATAGGATCAATTTCTTGTTCAGCAATTTTTGCACATTCTTGCAAAATAGCTTGAGCCGTGTCTTTGTCAACTTGCTCTGCTAATTTAGGTAGTTTTTGCCACATTTCATCTGCTTTAAATACTTCATAAAGCAAAAAACTCATATCTTTTAACGGAACCTTATACTCAGCCACGACAACTCCTATTTATTGATTAAATTGTAACTAATTTACTTTGTTTCTCTGGTAATAAAACTCAAAAAAAGAAACAAGCGATTAAAACAATTGTTTGAATATACCTTATTAACAGTAAAAGTAAAGGTTTAGCCTAAATTAAGACGTGTTTAACTTGATGTTTTATCAAAAATTGCGATAGTGTTAATAAAAAGCCTAAACGAAGTAACAATATCTTGTTTCAAAACACAGCAAAAACTTTCCTCTATATATTCATCTTGCCATTGCTATTAACAACGATGGTACAAGCCAAACAGCTAAGTTTTTCAAAAAAAGTACAAGACAATAGTTATGCTTTCAGTTATCAATGGCTTGATCATAATAACGCCCGCCAATCTATCCAGTTTAGCTTAACTAAATCAGCTTTATTTGAACGCTTCAGAATGTTGAAAACTTATCAAAGTGAATTTGCTCAAAAAACCATATTACATGCAGTTAAAAGACAACTCAGACAACAGCCATTAAATGGTGCTAATGTTGTTTTTAAAAAACAAAGCGGCAAGACAGTAATTAACGTAGAAGGGGTAGATGAAAAAAAAGTAGCCGCAGCCTATCAAAAAATTAAAGAAATTGAGAAAGAAGCAACAAATAAGTACTTCAAAAGAAATTACTATCAAACTTTTATTACACATGATCAACAGAGAGGAATAAAAGTTGATCATGTAAATATTGCTAAAGCCTCTGTTGCTGACTTTAAAGTGCTAAAACCACTTATTCTAGATAAGGTATCGATCGAAAATATTCGTAGCGTTACTAATTTTGTTCTTGGTTTTGTGCAAAATATTCCTTATTCAACATTAGAATCTCGCCTTACTTCTTCAGGTGCTGGTTTTAACCCACCAGCAAAATTATTATGGGAGAACCAAGGAGACTGCGATAGTAAAATGGCACTAACAGCAACAATTTTACGTGCCTTAATGCCAAGAATAAGCATGGCAATGATATACATTGATCAACATGCCTTTATCGGTATCGCTATCCCGGCAAAAGCTGGTGAAGTAAGCATTACTCATAATGAAATAAACTATTTATTAGCCGAACCCACCGGCCCTGCTTTATACCCATTAGGAGTTTTAGCGCCAGAATCTGAATTAGCAATAGATCAAGAGCGCTATGTTGTGGAAGAATTTCATTCTGATGGTAGTTTTTAGAAATAGATTACTTATATCTCCATTTACAAAGCACCTCAACTCTCATTTCATTCAAATGTACACCTTCGACTAGTACAGGTATATACGCCCTGCTAACAAACTGTTAACATTTCAGTGTTAAGATTATTGTAATCAATAATTCAAAAGTTATTAGAAATAGGGAAGCTAGAATGAAATTTAATAAACAACATAGCAAACTTGCTTTAGCTGTAGGCTTTGCCTTAGCACTTTCAGCCTGTGCTGAAAAAAAGCCAACCACCACTGAAATAAAAAAAACAACAAGTGAAATAGTGGCGCATCAAGTAAAGAATGAACAACAATTAAGTGAATTTAATTGGATAGCAGAACGCTTTGCCGATATTCGAGTCCTACGTTATCAAGTACCTGGTTTTAATGAACTACCACTTGAAACCAAAGAATTGCTTTATTATTTATATGAAGCTGCGTTATCAGGCCGCGATATTACTTGGGATCAGAACTACAAGTACAACCTGACTATTCGCCACACATTAGAAGCAATAACTAGTGACTATCAAGGTGATAAAACTACTGACGAATTTGCTAAGTTTGTTGAATATACAAAACGTGTTTGGTTCTCAAACGGTATTCATCATCATTACATGTCAGCTAAAATACAGCCTGAATTTAGTAAAGAAAGCTTTGCTGACTATGTTAACTCAGTCGCTAAAACGGGTAAATTACCTTTAACAAATGGTCAAACAGCTAAGCAACTTATTGCGCAATTAACCCCTGTAATGTTTGATACTAACATTGCGCCGAAAATGGTTGATCAATCTGCCAATATTGACAATGTAGTTGCTTCTGCAGTTAATTATTATGAAGGTGTTACTGAAGCCGAAGTAGAAGCTTATTATAAAGCAAAAGTTAATAAAGATGATAAGCGCCCTGTCTCTTGGGGCCTGAACTCTAAACTAGTTAAAATAGATGGAAAACTTGTTGAGCAAACCTATAAAGCTGATGGCATGTATGGCAATGCGATTACAAAAATAGCCTACTGGTTAGAAAAAGCGGCAAGCGTTGCTGAAAACGATCAACAGAAAAAAACACTTGAGTTATTAGTTAAGTATTACCGTAGTGGTGATTTAGCTGATTTCGACGCTTACAATATTGCTTGGGTAAATGATACGGCATCAGATGTGGATGTAGTTAATGGCTTTATTGAAGTTTATGACGATCCTCTAGCCTATCGTGGATCATTTGAGTCAGTAGTTTCTGTAAAAGATCATCATGCAACTAAAGTTATTGCAGCGATTGCTGAGCAAGCACAATGGTTTGAAGATAATTCACCACTTATTGAATCACATAAGAAAAAACAAGTAAAAGGCATTACCGGAAAAGCAATTACGGTTGTTATAGAGTCAGGTGATGCTTCACCTTCAACACCTATTGGTATTAACCTACCAAATGCGAACTGGATACGCGCTGAACATGGATCAAAATCTGTTAGCTTAACTAATATTGTTGATGCTTATGATCATGTTAAAGGTGGATCACTATCTGAGTTTGCTTGGGATGAAGCGGAGATGAAACGTGCCAAAGAATTTGGACCACTTGCTTCACATCTTCATACAGATTTACACGAAGTTATCGGTCACGCTTCAGGTCAAATAAATGAAGGCGTTGGCACACCAAAAGAAACCTTAAAACAATACTCTTCTGCTTTAGAAGAAGGCCGTGCTGATTTGATCGCCTTATATTACCTAATGGATAATAAACTTGTTGATATGGGCATTATGCCAAGTCTTGAAGTAGGTAAAGCCAGTTATGATAGTTATATTCGTAACGGTATGATGCAGCAATTACGTCGTTTAAAAATGGGTGAAAGTATTGAAGAAGCTCATATGCGTAATCGCCAGTTAATTGCTAGTTGGGCCTTTGAAAAAGGTGCTAAAGACAATGTTATTGAGAAGCGTATCCGCGATGGAAAAACTTACTTTGTTGTTAACGATTACAAAAAACTGCAAACTTTATTTGGGCAACTATTACGTGAATTACAACGCATAAAATCAGAAGGTGACTTCGCCGCTGGCCAAGCACTCATTGAAAACTATGCTGTTAAAGTAGATAAAGATCTTCATCAAGAAATATTAACTCGCTATGAGAAACTTGATTTAGCACCATTCTCTGGCTTTATTAATCCTAAATTAACACCTATTTATGAAGGTGGAGAGAAAGGTAGAAAGCTAATAGATGTAACAATTAGCTACCCAAGTGATTTCTCTCAGCAGATGCTAGACTACGGTAAAGATTACAGCTTACTACCTTATGTAAACTAAGCTATAACGTACAAAAAGCCACTTGAAGTAAGTTTAATACCTTGCATCAAGTGGCTTTTTTACATGTAGTATATTTACGCTTCAATAGTTCTAGTTAACAACAATATAAAGTATTAATCACCCTTATCGGTAAAAGGTATAGCCTTGCGATTAAAAAGTGTTTTTAATAAGGCAAGTGACAAGAGTATCCATGCACTAAACGCAATCCAAAGCATGCCCTGTGCTAAAAACAATAAAGGCGTAAATTGTGAAGAAAGCGCTAAATTATTTGTTGCTACAGTATACATCCCCAAAGGAAAAACAATACTCCACTGCATAGGATTATAGGTTAAAGGGACTTTTCGATAACCATGAGTCCAAATGCCGATAATAACCAATAATGGTATCCACCATGTAGCCCATGTCCACAACATAATAGAGATCAACTGAACAACGGCATGTAATTCAGCAAGCATAGGAATAACAGGATCGGTTAATAGTAAACTACTCCCTGCATTAGCACTTATCGCTGCAGCTCCCATAATAACCCACATTAAAGGAGAACAATCATTAGCACTCATCGTTTTGAAAAAAATTCGATAACAAAACAAAGTAACTAATACCGCATAAAAAATGATGCCTAATGCCCACAGCATGTAAATTTCAACCATCATATAAGCGGAATATTGTCCAAAATCTGCGGCTATTTTTGTGCCTAGAAACACCAGTGATTGAGTACCGACAATCAGTATTAACCAACCACCATGCATAATATTCACTTCTCTATCTTTATGGGCAAAGCATAAAACAGTAAAGCAAAAGTACATTAAAATTGACCAGTAAATAAAGGCAACTAACCAGCAAACAATTGCCAGTGTTGAGTGCCCCTGTTGATGCAATAAAAACCCACAAATATTGGTAGCGGCAACAAAAGTAAAAAAAGTAAAGGTTGTTTTTGGGCTAATTAAATTTTCAAATACAACCTTAGGGTATTTAATTAATCGCCAAGTATACAAATAGACCATAACAAGCCATGTGACTAAGGTAATAACCATAAAGCTGTTTGATAAAAGAATATCATTGTGTAAAAAAAAGGCGACAGACAGAATACCGCTTGCCATTGTCATAGCAAAATAACCGGGATATAAATCTTTCAACCAATTTTTATTTTCTGACATTGGTAAGCCTCATTGACACTTATTTATTGAGCAGAACTATTATTGGGCAGGTGGGGGTTTATCAAAAAGTGATTATAAATTGATAAACTTAGCTTAACAGAGTAACAATATAAGGCAAATTCATTGATGAAATTATACGAGGTTGTTTCTTGCCATATTACGGTGAACTTTTTTAGCAATACGAGCTAAGTCACTCAATTCACCTAAAGTAGGGGTTACTTCATTATTTAATTGGCATTGGTAATGATCAAGCTCACTACCAATATATTCCAACATTTTTTTAGGGCAGCCAACACACTTACCTGCGCAAATTTCATGCTCTGGCATATCGAACGGTAAAGCAGTATGTATTTGCTCAATAAGCGTTTGCATTGCTATAGATGTATTAGGCTTCATGCAGAGTTATTAATTATTTGATTCTAATTCTATTGGATTTTCATCACGGTCATAAATAACATAACGACCAACATTATTGCCAGTTTTTACATCGTTAACCATTTTATTCAAGAAAGGTTCTGCATCGTCTTCACTTGGTGTCATACCATCTTCGCCGCTAAGACTGGCAATAAACACAAAATTCCAATTTTTCTCTATCGAATCCGCTTCAGCTTTTAGCGCTGTAAAAGTTGTTAATTGTTCAGGTAATTTGTCAACACACATGACCGGTTCAATCGTTCCCTGCTGGTGCTTTTTACTTTTTTTAGGGTTTTTAGATTCTGCATTCGCAAATAAAAACATTAAACGTTGTGGTTGTTCTTGTTCTTGAGTTAGCTGTAAAAGTTCTTTGAAAGTTTTCATATGGTTGTAATCTATTAGCTTGAATATGCAAAGAATGGTAGCACATAAAATAAAAAACGCCTTGATCTGAGTTAACAAATCAAAGCGCTTTACTATAACTTAACTATAAAGCCATATTTTAAGTACAAACTTAGCTTCAGTTATTACTGCTTAGTAGCATTTACTTCTACTTCATCATTATCAAGGGCTAATTTATAACCAAATGATACATGATGGTAACGAGCACTTGAGTAATCGTCATGGATAGCAAAACCAAAGTTATATACTTTGCCTGCTTCTATGCTTACATCGCCTGCTTTGTCAGACTTAAGCTTACGCTTAACAATCACTGACCAAGTACCATTTTTTAATGAAGCTTCAACAGTTGCGCCAACACCTTTATGCATATCACGCTCTGCTAAGATTTGACCGTCTTCAACTTCTTTAGTACCTGATTTGTAGCGTACAACATCCATCAATTGATTAGCTGATTGAGCTGCATCAATATCACCTTGATCTTTAAGCTTATCCCAGCCACCTAGCGATTTTCCGCCTCGACCTTTTAGTTCTAACTTAGTACGCGTTTCTTTCAAGTACTTAGTAACACCAGTACCTGTGCCCGTATCAAACTTAAGACGTTTAGCCAAATCACTACCTTTTAAGGTATCAACATCAGGTGCAAATGGCATAGAGTTAGCATCGGCATGACACGTACCCCAACAACCTGCTCTGTCTGCATATTCAACATCATCTGTTGCTAACATAAAGGCTAATTTCATTGGGTTTTCAGGATCCATTTTACCGCCATCAACAAATGGTACAGCAGCATGTTCACCTTCAGGCCAGCTAAATCTTAAGTATAGATTTTCAGCATCATGAGTAGAATCAATAGTTACATCAATATGGCCACGTTTTCCAGGGATAACGTTTGGTTCAAGGTCTTTCTCACTTTCACCTGACACAATGTTTTTACCAATATCTGCTATCTCTTCACCATGACACTCAATACAACGGTCACCTTTAGTGAAGGCACGTTTACCGCCATGTTTACGGCCTAATATCCATTCAATCGATGCTGTACCTGGATAAAACACACCAATATCTTTAGAGCTAGCTTTACCCCAATCTACATTGATATTGCTTGCAGCAGGCGCTTCACTTGTGCCACCTATTGCTGGTTTACTCGAGGTAACATTAGCAAGAGCTGATTCAACAGCAGCAGCAATTTTTTGCTCTACTTTCGCTTTTTCAGCAATTTTATCTTCTTTTGCTTTAGCTGCGATTGCTGCTTCTTTGGCTTCAATGCGTGCTAAACCTTCTTTATATTCTTGTGGAACTTCACGAATGTAATCAGGGTTTGGCGCTTCAATTGCTTCTAACTCTTCATCCGTTAATTGATCTCTTACCCCGTGATGCGCAATACCTTTATGACAATCAATACAGGTTCTGTCTCTTATACACATCTCCGAGCCCACGAGACG
>CAJXUT010000071.1 GCA_913061365.1 uncultured Colwellia sp. | reverse complement strand
CCTCTTCGTCGGCAGCGTCAGATGTGTATAAGAGACAGGTTTTTCAGCTGTTGCTAACTGGGCAAAGTCAAAGTTTAAGGCATCAGTTTCATAAATTGTTAAGTGAGGCGCTAAAAAGGGATGGTGACGTAACCTTTCAGCTAAATCTCTATCAAGCTCAACAACAGATAATTTTTTTGCTCGCTCTATTACTGGTTCAGTTAACGCACCAAGACCAGGACCTATTTCAATTAAGTTTTCACCAGGCTCAGGGTTGATGGCATCAACAATATCACTGATTACAGAGTCATTATGAAGAAAGTTTTGGCCAAATCGCTTTTTTGCTTGATGACCTAAATGTGTTTTACTGTTCATGAACTTTTCTCTCACGTCAGATTATGATCTGACTTGTATTATCGGCTGCTATTTACAAGATCTATTGCACTAGTAATTGCTTCTACCATACTACCGGGATCTGCTGCTCCAACGCCTGCTAATTCTAATGCAGTACCGTGATCTACAGAAGTGCGGATGAAAGGTAAACCTAACGTAATATTTACTGATGATCCAAAGCCTTTGTATTTTAATACAGGTAAGCCTTGGTCATGGTACATACTTAAAATAGCATCAGCATCTTCTAAGTATTTTTGTTGGAAGATAGTGTCAGCTGGCAATGGACCAATAATATTAATACCTTCTTCTCTGAGTTCAGCAAAAGCAGGTTCCATGACTTCTATTTCTTCACGACCTAAGTGGCCATCTTCACCTGCATGTGGATTAATACCACAAGCATATATCTTAGGGTTTTCTATGCCGAATTTACTCTGTAAATCTTTGTGCAAAATGCGAGTTACTTTTTGAAGTCTCTCATAAGTAATTGCTTTTGCTACATAGGCAAGAGGTATGTGAGTAGTTACTAATGCAACGCGTAATCCTGTCGTCGCTAACATCATTACAACGTCAGAGCAGTTTGCTTGTAGAGCAAAGTATTCAGTATGGCCGCTAAAAGGAACGCCTGATTTATTGATTAAACCTTTATGTACAGGACCTGTAACTATTGCTGCAAACTCTCCTGACATATTTTTATCACTAGCGACTTTGAGCGTTTCAACGACATAACTACCATTACTCGTATCCAAGGTTCCAGGAACACATGGCTGACCCAATGGTATATCTAATATAGTTAAAGTGCCTGCAGCTTGAGGAACAGCGTCAAGGTTCTCATCATAATCAATAAATGTAATAGGCAACTTAAGTTGCTCAGCACGTTGCTCCATTAGTTCTTTGGATGCAACAACAACAAGTTGCACTGGCCAAGCTTGCTGCGCTATAGAGATAACTAAATCAGGTCCTATACCAGCTGGCTCACCAGGGGTAATGGCTATTCGGGTAGTCATTTTATTTATCCTGTTCAAAAATTTCGATATAGGCTTCATCGCGAGTTTCTTTTATCCAACGAGCGCTTTCAACGCCAAACTTACGATTATGCAGAATTTGGTATACTCGGTTTTCATTCATTTGTGATGTGGCATCTGTCATACGACGATCATTTAATTGAATAATATGCCAACCAAAAGATGAGCGAAATGGTTTATGGTATTCACCAACTTTCATTGTGGCTAATGCTTCTTTAAATGCAGGATCGTAATTGCTAGGATCTGACCAACCTAAATCGCCACCACGAACAGAAGTAGGGCCTTCTGAAAATTCTTTTGCTAAATCAGCAAATGTTGCTTCGCTAGCATTAATTTGATCAAGTAGATCTTGTAATTGTGCCTCTGCTTTGGCTTCACTTAAAATTATAGAAGGCTTAATTAAGATATGACTTGCTTTTACTTCTTCTACTTCAATTACTTTACGGCCACGTATATCAAGTACTTTTACAATACTAAAGCCTAAGCCCGTTCTAATTGGACCTACTATGGTTCCTTTATCTTTACCGTCGATTAACTCTGAAAAAAGTGTTGGCATTTCATTAATGTTTTTCCATCCTAAGTCACCACCTTTTAATGCATTTGCACCACCTGATGAAGCGATAGCAACTTTAGTGAAGTTAGAACCACTTTCAAGTAGCTCTATTACCTTGTTAGCACGTTTCTTACTTGCAATCATATCTGCTTGAGAAGCGTCTGAAGGAAACTCAATTAAGATGTGACCTAAGTGATATTCAACATCATTATTGGTTTGTTCTTTCATTAAATCTAATAAGTTTGATACTTCTTGTGGTGAAATATAAATACGGCGTCTAACACTATTACGGCGTACTTCACCTGAAATAAGCTCTGTACGAACATTTTCACGATATTTTTCATAATCTTCGCCATCACTTACAATCGCTTGTCGAAATTGAGGCAAAGTTAATTTATTTTTTGAGGCCATATTAGCAATGGTTTGATCTAACTGTGCATCGCTGACTTGCACACCCATACGTTCACCAATTTGTACAATTAAACTATCATTAATTAGTTTATCCATTACTTGCGTACGTAATGCATTATCAGAAGGTAAGGCTTGGTTACTTTTTGCTGATTGTTTTTTTATATTTTTTAATAAATCTTGTACTTCTGATTCTAGTACTACGCCACTATTAACAATTGCGGCCACCTTATCTAGCATGACTTCTTTTGCTTGAACTGGAGTGTTTACTACCGCGCAAATGCTACAGGCGATGATTAAAGTTTTAACTAAATTTTTCATAAATTCTACATCTTGATTATAGTACGTTGTTATTTTTTATATATTTGGCTCTATTAGTAACTCACTTTTTCAGTTACTAATTTTGTAAGTAATAAGGGCGCTTATAGCCAAAAATACTTGAGTCAAACATTTCTTGTGTGCCTATAGCACCTTGCTCGCCGTTTAACCCTTTTATGATGAACTGTAACACGAATCCGCCGTTAAACTGATTTCGGTTTTCATTAAATAGGCCGTCAGCGCTTAAGTTCGAGTTTATATGTCTATGATACGCAACACGTATAGCCCAACAACAACTTTCGTATTGTATTCCGGCATAACTTTCTATACTACGACTGCGTTGTAAGTCTTGCGTTAACCGTCCTACAAAGGCCCAGTCTTCATTAATAGCAAAGCTAGTTAACATAGATGCTTGCTCTAAACTATTACCTGAGACATTACGAGTGTACCTATGGTTCAATTGAACTGAATTATATTTATCAATTTGGTAGTTTAATGATACTTGGCTTTTGTTGGTGAAATTTTCTATGGTGTTGTATTGAATGTCACTACTAATTTGCCACTCTTGGCTTAACCGATAAAATAAATTGGCAGCAACAGAAGATTTTTGGCTCGTTTCTGAGTCAAAAGTAGTAATGCTATCGTCAATTAATTCATCAAAAATATTATTATCAGATAGGTAATGTATTCTACCAACACTTAAGCGGAAAACTTCTAAATTAGATTGATCAAGTACTCGGCTTGTAACACCCCAAGTGTATTGATTAGCTCCAGCAATTCTATCTAAGCCGCTGTAGCTTCTGTCTCTAAATAAACCGTTATAGTCATCTTGTAAGTTAGTTGTATCATAAAGCCCTATATCAGTTTGATCTTTTTCAGGAATATATAGGTACTGAATTTGTGGCTCTAATGTTTGAGTGTAGTTACTACCAAACAAAGATAGTGTTCTATCGTAATTTACACCGGCATGGAATCTTATTTTAGGTAAAGTACGGTTAACTGTTTTTGTTAGAGTGCTACCACTTTGAATATCACGTTGTTGGTAGTAGGTATTTATTAACTTAAACTCTGAATTTAAGAACCATGCTGGTGTTGAAAGTGGAAAATTAACACCGGCTTCTACATGGTAGCGATTCGCGCTAACTTGTTGCTTAGTAGCAGCTTTAAAGCTTGTTAATTCAGAGTAAAGTTCAAATTGGCCTTTTAACTTATGTTGAGGAGAAAGGGTAAAAGGCTGTAGCGCTAAAATTTCAATATGAGGTAGCGTTTTATAGCTTGGTTGATGATTACCTAGTATTTCGAAATCTTGAATTTTCATTGTTGCCTGCCAATTTTCTCCAAAATAAGCAAGCTCTCCTAATTGATACAAGTAAGCATCATTTGAGTTATATTCTTTTGAGCCAATATCAACTAGATAGTTATCATCACTAATTGTTGTATAGTCAATGTAAGCTCTAAAATTATCAGAAAATGTGCCGATATGTTGCAGTCGTGCAAGATAGCGAGCATCTTTGTTAGATGTTATTGCATTATCTTTATTCAAATATTCTATGTTTATATTGCCTGATTGCAAATCAGTTAAATAACGAAATTCAGTTTTTAACTGTGTACCTCGTTTAGACATATAATAAGGTGTAATAGTCGCATCTATATTAGGTGCAATATTCCAGTAATAAGGTGTTTCAATTTCTAATCCTGAATTACTTGAGCTACCAATGCTTGGGTATAAAAAGCCACTCTTACGCTCTTTTGAAACAGGAAATGAAAAGTAAGGTAAATATAAAACGGGCACATCGAAAAGACGAATTTTTGCATGATATGCTTGACCGGTAATACCGTCTGCAGATATTTCAATTTCAGAGGCTGTTATTTGCCAATCAGGCTTTTCTCCTACACAGGTTGTATAAGTTGAATCTAATAAACTTAAGCCATCTTTTGAATTAATTTGTAATTCACCTGCGCTACCATGACCAGGATTATCGTATAATTGATACGAAGTATTATGCATTACACTTGTCTGATCATCTTTACTTGCGTTTAATTCTTCAGCAAGAATACCAATACTTTGATTTTGATAGTGTATGTTCCCTTGAGCATTAAACTGCATTAGTAAACGGTCAAATGTTAATTGATCAGCCATGATGGTTTGGCTTTTATCAATTAGCATGACATCACCACTAAAGTTAGCATATTGATCTTTTTCAATACTTGAAAACTTAGATGTTATACGAATATTATCATCAGTTATTTGCACGCCATTTGTTGCTATTGGTACAAAAGTTGGAACTGCACATTTAAGTTGTAATTGTGCATCTTCTTGTTCAGCGTCAAGTGCAAACGTAGGTAAAGATATTACTATCGTGAATAAGGCGCTACTGGAAAAAATTTGTCGAAGAAAAAGCATTTATTTTTCAGGTTATCTTAAATATACGTGATGAAGCGTATATGATATAGCAAATACAAAATGGTAGCTATACCCAAACCACTTCATGATGAAAACTCGTGATATAGAGGTGGTTTGGGTATAGACGTAGTACGTAAATCATAAACATATAATAAGGTAGTAAAATAAATATGCGTATCTGGGGTAAAATTTTAGGTTTTTTATTTGGCTATATGCTGAGTAAAAGTTTATTTGGCGCTTTACTAGGGCTTTGGTTGGGTCATATGTTTGATCGCGCTAGAGGTTTTAATTTTGATGGTGTTACCGGTGGGAAGTCTGATGATGTTGCTCGTCAAGCTGCTTTCTTCTACACCACATTTTCTGTAATGGGGCATGTTGCAAAGGCTAAAGGGCAGGTGACAAACCATGAAATTGCCTTTGCCAGTGCTTATATGGATAAGTTGGGATTAACAAGCGAGTTACGAGAGCAAGCACAGGATGCTTTTCGTGAGGGTAAATCGGATGGGTTTCCATTAAAAGAGCGCTTAATCAAATTTAAGCGTATTTGTGGTAACCGTCAGGATTTGTTACTCATGTTCTTAGAAATTCAAATTCAAGTTGCCTTTATTGATGGTGAATTAGATAAAAAAGAACGAGAAGTTTTACATACTATTGCTAAATTTTTAGGTTATTCAGTTCGTCAATTAGATAACTTACTTGAAATGATTATGGCAAGTGAAGCTTTCCATCAACAGTCAGGACAAGGTTATCAGCAGTTTAATGGTGGTAATGCACACACACGAGCAGGGCAACTTGAAAATGCTTATAAAATTTTAGGTGTGAGTGAGGACAATGATATGCGAGATATAAAGAAAGCTTATCGTAAACTAATGTCACAACATCATCCTGATAAACTTATCGCTAAGGGTTTACCACCAGCAATGATGGAAGCAGCAAAAGAGAAAACACAAGATATACAAGCTGCTTATGATTTAATTTCTAAACATAAAAAGTAATGTTGTGGGCTTTGAGCTTGTTTAGCTATTTTTACATGCTCAAGTCCAAAAGATTATTTGTATGATATTTACCAGCCGATAGATTTTAACCAGCTATTTATTTGGCTAAGTAATTTTTCTTCAGGATAATAACCGGTAACCTGATTTATTATTTTTCGCTGGCGATAATACGCTTTTAACTCTTGCTTTGCTAAGCTTAAGCGCTGTATGGCTTTATCCATCACAATAGGGTTATCGTACATTAGGTATAAATCTAACACTGGATATTCACTATAAGCTAATGCTTTTGCAAAAGCGGTATTACTCTCATTAATTAATTCATGGTTATCCATTAGGTAGCTACTAAGTAATATTACGGCATTGGGTGTACCATCAACTTGACTTTCGCTCTGCTGATTAAAAATATCAACTAACATAGCACCATTATTGCCTTGCGCGATAACGATGACGATGCCAGGGTATTCTTTACTTTTAGTCAGTACAGTATTTATTAATGTGCTTAACTTCTTTTTGTATTCATCAAGTATTTTTTTGTTAGCTTCTTTTTGTTCACTTACTTTTAGTGCTTTTGAAGGAAAGTTACTCGGCTTATTGGCGGGTTGAATGCTAATTGTTGTCCAGCCTTGTTGAGGTAATTTTTTTTGCAAAAAATTGATTGCTTTAGGGTTAACAGCGCCTTGCTGCCAATCAGGTAATAAAATGGCAACACCTTTGCTATTCACATGGGTATTTTCATCTATTATTGTGAGGTAATCATCGGTGCCAGCTAAAATAGGAGTAACACGTTTAGCTGGGAGGTAGTGACTTAAATCTTCTTTATATTGCTTTTCTATCGAAACAGGTAAGGGGATTGTTACCTTAGCTTTTTGTTCACTGTTTTGTTTGCTTTCTACTGTAGTTTCTTCTTGCTTATTTTCTTGAGCAATAGCTATGGTTTGTATACAAAAAAATAATATTGCCGTAAGTATTCGCTTGTATTGCATTGGCATATCATTTCCTTTGGCTGTGTGTATAGTTTTGTATCGGCATTAATAATCAATGTATTAATATTAATGCCTTTATTGAAGATGCTAATCACAATAGCATCATGAAGAGTAGATGACTAATCGAAGGGGCAAGGAGCAACAAAGCAAAGTAATTCGCCTGTTACAGGATGGGTTAAGCTTAAGTTTCTAGCATGTAAGTTTAATCTAGAGCTTATTGATAAAGCTTTTTCATGGGCGTAAAGTCTATCACCTAAAATAGGGTGACCTATAGCTAGCATATGCACGCGTAATTGATGTGAACGTCCGGTAACTGGTCGTAATTCAATTAAGGTACTTTCATCACCTGAACTCAATGTTGAATAGCTAAGTACACTATAATTAGTCAGTGATTGTTTACCATTGTCATGATCAACCATTTGTTTTGGTCTGTTTGGCCAATCACAAATTAAAGGTAAGTCAACACTGCCTTCTATTTCAGTTACTTTACCAAATACTCTAGCAATATAACTTTTCTTTGTTTTACGCTGTTCAAACTGTCGACTGATAGCCACATGAGCAGGTTTGTTCAGCGCCATGATAATAATACCAGAGGTTGCCATATCTAAACGGTGCACAACGGTTGCTGTTGGCAACACGCGTTGTACACGATTTTGTAGACAGTCTTGATGCTCGGGTAGACGGCCAGGTACACTCAATAGTCCACTACTTTTATTGAGTACGACCATGTCGTCATCTTGATAAATAATCTCAAGATAAGGCGACATTGGCGGTTGATAAATAAAGTCAGGATTAGCAGCCATTAGTGAGTTACCACTATCATACGAACCGCTTCAAAGGTCAATTGAGCTTTATCAATGTAATGACTAAGTTCATCTTGTTGATGAGCAAGGAAGTCAATTTCTGCTTGGCGAACACTTGGGTTTATTGCTTTTAATGCGGTTAATCGTTGTTGTTCTTGGCCTAATTTATTTTGCATGCTTTTTAATGCTTTAGTTTGAATCTCTACAATTTGTTTCTCTCCGTGAGATTCAGCCTTAGCTACTAGTGGCGTAATTTGTGACTTTAATGCCTTAATTAATTGTAAAGCCATCACCTTTTTAACTGGCGTTAGCTGCTTATCAAGTACTGCTTCGCTGACTTTATCACCAAGGTTATTACCACTTTTATCAACTAATATGCGAATAGGTGTTGTTGGTAAGTATCTACCCAGTTGTAAATGTGCGGGTGCTGTCGCTTCTACCGTGAATAAGCATTCAAGAAAGAATGTACCTACAGGTAAAGATTCTGCTTTTAATAAGCCAATACTAGCGTTGCCAATTTCATCACTGAGAACTAAATCTAAAACACCGCGAACCATAGGATGATCCCACGTTAGCAATTGATAGTTTTCATTGATTAATGCGGTATCACGATCAAATGTTACGGTTGTACCGTCTTCTGGTAAACAAGGAAAGTTGCTATTAAGCATATGTTCACTTTGATTTAGGGCAATAGCATTGTCGGCTTTGTCATCTTGCTGCACACCAAAAACATCTAATACTTGAAACATAAACTGTGGCAAGTCTATTTGTCTGTCATTTTTCTCTATTTTCTTAACTAACTCATGAGCGCGGCCTTGCCCAGATGAATTAATTTCAAGCAATTTGTCTCGACCCGCTTCAAGCTCTGATTTTATTTCACAGTGCTTTTGCCACGTATCACTGATTAACTTTTCTGCTGATGAGGAAGCATGCTGTGCGGTTAATGCTAATGACAACAACTGCTGACCATAGGCTTCATAAACGACTCTACCAGTAATGCACGTATGCTCAAAAGCTTGCATTCCTTGTTGGTACCAATCAAATAATAAGTGTTGTGCTGAATCTTCAAAATAAGGAGCATGTAATCGTATTACTTCAGTTTGGCCAATACGATCAAGACGACCTATGCGTTGCTCTAGTAAATCAGGATTACTGGGTAAATCGAATAAAACTAAATGATGTGAAAACTGGAAATTTCTCCCTTCGCTACCAATTTCAGAACAAAGAAGTAACTGTGCACTATCTTCATCTTGCGCAAAGTAAGCCGCAGCTCTATCACGTTCAAAAATAGATAAACCTTCATGAAATACTGCGGCGCGAATGCCTTCTTTAGTGCGTAGTGCAACCTCTAAATCTATCGCTGTTTGTGCATGAGCACAAATTACTAATACTTTTTCTTTTTTTAATGACTGTAATAAGTCGATCAAATAATCAACGCGTGGATCAAAGTCAGTCCATTTTTCACTTTGGTGATCAAGACCATAAAGCATTTCAGGTGTAAAAATAAACTTAGCTTGTTTTGAGTTTGCTATGCTTTCAGGACAATCACTTAGCATAAATTCATTAATTGTATCTTGATACTGCTCTGGCATGCTTAATGGTGCAGGGTGTATTTCTCGTGCCGGAAAGCCTTTAATAGTATTACGCGAGTTTCTAAATAAGATACGCCCTGTGCCATGTCTATCTAATAACTGTTTTAATAATTGTTGACGTACTTCTGTTTGAATCTCGTCAGTAGCACTATTAAGTGTAACTAGCTGATCACTAATATCAGATTCTTTTAATAAAGTTGTTAACGTTGCTTCTTGTTCATCCGTTAATTTTTCTTTTTCTACTAAGGCATTAGCAGCATCAGCGACTTCACTGTAATGAGATTCTTCTTCGATAAATTTTTCATAATCATAAAATCTATCTGAATCGAGTAAGCGTAAACGAGCAAAGTGGCTTTCATGGCCTAATTGGTCAGGGGTTGCTGTTAGTAATAAAACGCCAGGAATAACTTGTGCTAATTGCTCAATACATTGATATTCCATGCTTGGATTATCTTGTTGCCAATTTAAATGGTGCGCTTCATCTACTACCATTAAATCCCAATCTTCGCTAATTAACGATTCATACCAAGTTGGGTTATTAGTGATAAAGCCTAAGTTTACTAGCACTAATTGCTCAGTACTAAAAGGATTACTACCATCATCGCCTGCAGTTTCTACACAGCGATCATGATCAAAAATACTGAATTTAAGATTAAATCGACGTAGCATTTCTACTAGCCATTGATGCATTAATGACTCAGGAACAATGATCAAAATACGTTTTGCTCGGCCACTTACCAATTGTTGATGAATTATTAAGCCGGCTTCAATGGTTTTTCCTAATCCTACTTCATCAGCAAGCAATACGCGTGGCGCAAAACGGTTGCCGACTTCATCAGCAATATACAGTTGATGAGGAATTAGGCTGACACGACCACCCGTTAATCCCATTAACTCTGATTGTTGTTGTTGATATTGATGGCGTAAGCAGTCTTTGCGTAGGCGAAACCAATCAAGGCGATCAACTTGGCTGTTGAGTAGTCGGTCGTGTGGTTTATTAAATTTTATGAAGTGATCTATCATCACTTCTTTTAAAGATGTGGCTTCTAATGTGTCTTGCCGTATGCCGTGGTATGTCAAAATACCATGGGCTTCAGTGTTGGATTCAACCTTTAGCATCCAACCTTCATGGCTAGGAATAAGGTCACCGTTATTAAAAATAACACGGGTTAACGGTGCATTTTCCTTGGCATACTGGCGAGATTCACCTGTAGCAGTAAAAACAATATTAACAAATCGGTGTTCTATACCAGTAACTGTTCCTAATCCCTGATCTGATTCACTGTCACTGATCCAACGTTGGCCGGGTTGAAATGGCATATAATAGAACTCCAAAAAAGCTTAAAAAATTAACATGAAAAAAACGGCGCTATAGTAACTGTTAGTGATTAATAATCATAGTTAGCTTTATTAAAAAAAGCATATTTTGAGCGTTTTTTTCTTGTGAAGATCTAAATAAACTGCCATTGTTAAATAGTAACTGACGCTCACAGTTTGCCGCACAGTTTTTTATCATTATTGCTGGAGATGCTTAGATGAATGAAGAAAAAATTGTTTATACTCTCGCTCATAACATATCACTACCAGAACTCTTCGCTTTTTTATCCTATAAAGAACATAAGGTTGTTAAATCAATTAACATGTTCAATGTGCCTTTTGCTGATAATAGTAGTCTCAATAATGTTGGATTTAATCATAAAGAGTTAGTGCTCAAATATCACTAACTTGAGTCCGCGGGGCAAATATTTTGTTTTTACTACTTATGTTTTAATCAACGATAAAGAATTAAATTAAAATAACCTTGAGGTGAACTTCTAATGAAAAATACAAATGAAAACAGAAATCCACGAGTGCTTGATACCTCTGCTTTGGTTCATGATCCAAAAAGTTTACTTGCTTATCGCGATGATATTTATATTTGTTTAACTGTTTTAGAAGAGCTTGATAACTTAAAAGAACGTACTGATAAGAATGTTAGCCAAGATGCGCGTGCTGTTATTAGAATGCTCGAAGATATTATTAATGGTCACTCTAGTGAAGAAATGGAAAAGGGCATACAACTTCCATCAACAGAAACAGCAAAGCGTGGAAAGTTGTTTATAGGCATTGATACACAAGTCGATTTTGCAAAAGAATTGAAGTACGCCATTGGTAGTGATGCTGATAATCGCATTATCAATTACGCACTGCATATGCAAAATGAGCTGAACCAAGATGTTACGATTGTAAGCCGTGATATTAATATGCGTTTGAAAGCGCGTACCATTGGTGTTGATGCTGAAGATGTATTGGTAGATCACCAAGTATCAGACGTTGATCTTTTATACACAGGGGTTCAATCCTTTACTGGAGATTTGTTTGACCGATGTGAAGAAGAAAAAGATTTTGCCATGAGCGGTAAGTTATACCGTTTCAATCGAGATATTTTTAATGATGAAGCTCAGCCTAATATGTATTGGTATGATGAGGTTGGTCATATTGGTAAAATAAAAGAGGTTACCGAAGAGCATATATTTACCTCGTTATTACAAAGAAAGCCTGAAAAAGTATGGGGAATACTCCCTAAAAATCAAAGACAAGCCATTGCTTTAGATCAGCTTACCGATCCTGATTTTGATTTAAATATAATCCTTGGACCTGCAGGGAGTGGTAAGACCTTTCTCGCCATTGCAGCAGGGCTACATCAAGTACTTGAATTAAAACAGTATAAAAAAATAGTGGTCGTAAGAAGTAGGGACTTTATGGATGATGACCCAGGATTTTTGCCCGGTGACTTAACTGAAAAATCATTACCGTTATTAGCAGGTGTTACTGATGCACTAATTTCAATGCATTCAGATGGCGATGATGATGAGAAGAGTACTCGTGCTACTGTTGAGCATATTATTGATCGAGCGAATATAGAATTTACCAGTATGGCTTATTTCAGAGGACGTTCTATAGATGATGCAGTGCTTATTATCGATGAAGCGCAAAATATGACAAGAGCACAAATGAAAGGAATGCTCAGCCGTGGAGGCAAAAATTGTCGAACGATAGTACTGGGCAACCTTGCGCAGATTGATGATCGATTTGTAACGCCAGCCAGTTCAGGTGCAAGTGCTGCTGTGAACATTTATCGTGATTATGAAAAGGGCAGTGTATTGATATTTGATGAAGTGGAGCGCAGTTCATTAGCTGAATTTACTGAAAAGAACTTTTAACTATTAGTTGTTGATTAATACTGCATGAAGGCATAGTTTAAATTAAGCTATGCCTTTCTATTAAATTATCCTCAGCCGTAGAAGTTTTAATTTATAGTGACGTTATTTTCCCTTTTTTAACTTGTTAACATATATCCCACCATACCTAGCATAAAACCGAAAACAGCACCTATAGCAGGTAACCAGTGTTTATCTAAAGGCACTTGAGGTGCTATATCTTGAAAAACAGAATATAAGATTCCACCTGCAGAAAATAGCATGATAGATGAAATAACTTGGGGATAGTCTGCTAACCATATATAACCAGAAACGCCAGCAATAGGGCCGAGTAATGCTAAAAATGAAAAAATCACGATTATTTTAAGGTTACTGTATGAACTTGTTTTCTTTAATTCATCAAACGCATTGAATCCTTCAGGAAGGTTTTGCAAAGCGATTAATATTGCTAGTAAGAAAGCACTTTGTGGATTAATAGAATATGCTGCGCCTAGCGCCAAAGATTCGGGGATAAAGTCAGTTAGCATTGCCATTAATTGACTGGCGGAAGTCTGCATTTTACTCAGTACGATATCAATGGTCATAAAGAAGAAACCACCTAGTGTAAAAAGAACCGCACTAGATATGATGCTTAATTGTTCAACTCCTTCTGGTACTAAAACCAATGCGACAGCAGAGAGTAATGCACCTCCCCCAAACGCGATAACGCCATGTCGATATTCATTTTCTAACCAAGTTTTGTTAAATACTTTAATATTTGCAATGGCAGCACCTAAGGGAATGGCTAAACCAGATAATAGGGTTAATAGAATAATGCTATGTAGTGACGTCATTGAACTACCTAAAGATCACTTTTTCAGTTTGATATTAGTGTATACCGCCTTTCATTTGATGCAATCTAAAATACTAAACGAGCTAACTTTTATTTTGAAGGTTAATATATGTTCTTAAAATTATTGTTAGCTATACGAAATTAATGATTAGTTGTGCCTAAACTAATCTATTTACTTATGGTTAAGCCTATATTCACACCTTTTAGGTAGGTTATTATTTTGGGTTGATTATTTACCCGACACATAAGTGTTGTTTGAATATTTGAGAACTTTACATCAATTTTTTTGATATTGAATTTATCTAACTGACTTAATTTTTTTATTATGCTGATAGGCAACAAGGCTTTACCCAAGCCAGCCTCGACACAGCCTAAAACAGTTTCAAAACTGCCAAACTCTAATACTTTATAGTTATCTAGATTGAGATGGCGGATATAGTCACTGGTTAATTCATGATAGGTGCAACCCTTTTTGAAAGCGATATAAGTATTATCATTTATTGGTGATTTAGACTCAACAAGTACCACCTCTTCATCTACTGCATTTAATAATTCAAAACTTGAGTTATTCACATGTCCTGTTAAAAAGGCAATATCAACTTTGTAATCAACTAGCATTTGACTAATTTGTTCAGTTGTTCCGGTAATAAGCGCTAATTGCATATTAGGAAAGGCTTGATGAAGACCAACTAAAAATGGGGTTGCTCTTACTGTTGCATTAGATTCAGTAGAGCCAATTATTAATTTAGTTTGCCCTTCACACTCTTGCATATCAGCAACAGCTTGCTCTAACCGGTTAATGATTTCTATAGCATGAATAAAAAATTTTTCACCATCTTTGTTTAAGCAAACACCTTGGGGCTTACGATGAAATAGGCTAATACCTAAGGTTTTCTCTAACTGCTTAATACGTGTAGTCACATTTGATTGAGCGTAGCCTAATTCTTGTGCTGCAAGAGTAACACTTCGATTATTAGCAACAGCAATAAAAATTTTTAGTAAGTTAGTATCCATATCTAAATTCTATATATCTCTTATAGTGATGAGAGATTTGATTCTTCATCTTTATTGGTTATACACTGTGGTATGTCATAAAGCAAATCCCACATGAATGAGTATAAATAACTAACCACCTTGATGTTTAAGTAGAATGTTTTCATTATTTTATCTAGCTGATTTTGCTTTGATGGTTACTACTTCAGTTGTGATCAGTTTATTTATTTAGATTTATGCCATATATAACCTTGAAGGAATTAAAAAATGTATGCAGTAATTTTTGAAGTTGATGTAAAAGAAGAAAATATAGATGAATATTTAGCTATTGCCGCAGAGCTAAAAAAAGAGCTAGTTCATATTGATGGTTTTATTTCTATTGAAAGATTTGAATCTTTAGTAACACCAGGAAAACTATTATCACTTTCATTTTGGGAGAATGAAGCGGCGATCATCACTTGGAAACGTAATACGTTGCATAAAGAAGCACAAATGAAAGGGCGAGCAAGTATCTTTAATGATTACAGAATTAGAGTAGCGCAAGTAGAGCGAGATTATACGCTTAATACCAGTAGCCTATAGTGGTTTGAAAAACTAAATAATGCATTGTTAAGTACTTCAATTCAGCTAACTGCAATAGGTTATATTCGAGTGGTAAATAAAATACTCACACATCGTGCTTTAGCCGTTAATTTATCAAAGAGCTAGCGCAATACTGATAAGCCAAGCAAATAGGGGAGCTAAAATAGCAGTTAAAATACCACTGATAACTAAAGCTAAAGAGCTAAATGCACCTTGTTCACTACCTACTTCCATTGCTTTTGCTGTACCAATAGCATGAGCACTACAGCCCATCGCTAACCCTTGCGCTTGTGGATTCGTTATTTTACAAAGTTTAAGTAGAGTAAAACCTCCTAGCGCACCAAGTAATCCAACAGCAATAACTACAGCAGCTGCTAAAGAAGCAAGTCCTCCTATTTCATTGGCAACAGCCATCGCTATTGGACTTGTGACTGATTTTGGTAGCAGTGAAAATAGTATTTCTTTATCGTCAGTTAATAATAAAGTGACTGACAGGCAGCTTGATATTGCAATAAAGCTGTCTCTTATACACATCTCCGAGCCCACGAGACGTAGAGGAATCTCGTA
>CAJXUT010000070.1 GCA_913061365.1 uncultured Colwellia sp. | reverse complement strand
CTCTTCGTCGGCAGCGTCAGATGTGTATAAGAGACAGGTACTGTGTTATTTATTCTTTTGGCTAAATCAAAATATTTTTGAGCTTCTACTACCGTTGTTATTCCTCCTGATGCTTTAAAGCCAATTTGTTTTTCTACAGACATCTCTTTAATCGTGGTTAGGATTACCTCAGCAGCTTCAAGCGTTGAGTTTATCGGTACTTTACCTGTAGATGTTTTAATCATATTGGCACCGGCATTAATTGCAATACACGTTGCTTTTGTAATTAAGTCTTTTGATTTTAATTCACCTGACTCTATGATGACTTTCAACAACTTATCACCACATGCCTCTTTACATTGACTGATAAGATCAACGCCAGATTGTTCGTCGCCAGCAAGCAGCGCTTTGTAGGGAAAAACGACATCTATTTCGTCTGCACCATGTTTAATAGCATGATTGATTTCATTGATAACGTGTTCTATATCGCTATCACCGGCAGGAAAATTGACCACAGTAACTATCTGTATATTGGGTGTGTTTTGCAGGCGCAGCTGTCGTTTTGCTATGGGTATAAAGAATGGATATATACAAATTGCAGCGGTATCACCATATGCGGTATGTGTATCTTGGCATAAAGCAATAATGTTATCGGGTGTATCACTTTCTATTAACCTTGTTAAATCCATTACTTTCAGTGCTTGTAGTGCAGTATCATGTAAGTTATCCATAGTATCCTTAAGTGCAAGTGTAGGCATTTGAAATTACTTTGTGCCTTTTATAATTTTGTTGCTTTATTACTTAACTTTTATTTGTTGTATTGCTGCTATATGGGAAAGTCAGGTGTAAGTAACAATGAACATTATAAAAATATGATAAGAATATAATAGTTACAGAAAAGCTTTAATTACCTATAACAGATGGTCGGTTGTATACTGTAGAAGGATTAAGAGGAGTTGCTGTGAAAAAGTATGAAACATTGGTTGTTCAAATAAGAGAGCAAATTGAACATAAAATTTGGGGAATTGGCGATAAATTACCGTCATTAAGAAAACAGGCGGAATTGTCTGGAATGAGCTTAATGACAGTGTTGAATGCTTATCAAACACTTGAAAGTCAAGGGTGGATAACCTCACATGCTCGTTCAGGGTATTTTGTTGCACCTCAGGTTCATTATACTGAACCGAAAGTATCTGGTCAGGAAGTTCAGAGCACAGAGACTGTTGATATTAATGATTTTATATTTGATATTCTTCAAGCTAGCAAAACACCCAATATTGTCGGGTTTGGTTCTGTTTATCCTGATCCTAAGCTTTATCCTCGTACACAAATCAACAAATCGTTGATGTCTGCTGCCAGTCATATGCCAATATCCAGCTTATTAGACAACTTACCCCCCGGTAATGAAAACTTGCGGCATATCATTGCTCAACGTTATGCGGCTATGGGGATGAATATTCCCGAGCAAGAAATTGTAATAACTGCTGGTGCACTAGAGGCACTAAATTTGAGTTTGCAGGCTGTTACTGAGCCCGGAGATTGGGTTGTTATTGAGTCACCAACATTTTACGGCGCTTTGCAATCGCTTCAGCGTCACAATTTACGTGCCTTATCAGTACGCACCCACCCGCAAACAGGGATTGATCTTGAAGCGCTTGCAAAAGTACTTCAGTCGCATAAGGTAAAAGCGTGTTGGTTAATGACCAACCATCAAAACCCTCTGGGCTCAACAATGCCGTTAGAAAAGAAACAGCGGCTAATAGAGCTATTAACAGAACATAATGTGTACTTGATTGAAGATGATGTTTACAACGAGCTGTATTTTAGTGGTAGAAAACCTATGCCAGCAAAAGCTTTTGACCCACGAGGAATGACATTACATTGTTCATCCTTTTCTAAATCTTTAGTTGCTGGGTATCGTATAGGCTGGGTAGCAGCCGGAAATAAAGCACTCGATATTCAAAAGATCCAACTGATGAGTACACTGTCAACCAGTGCCCCCATTCAATTAGCATTAGCCAACTATTTAACTTCTCGTCATTATGAAAGTCATTTGAAGCGATTACGTCGCAAATTAGAGCAACGCAAGTTTGCAATGTGGCAAGCTGTTCGAGATGAGTTTCCTGCAAGTGTTGAAGTTAACTATTCAGAAGGGGGATATTTTCTTTGGGTTGAACTGCCTGCGAATCTAGACGCAACCAAACTGTACCATGTAGCATTAAAACAAAATATCAGTATAGCGCCGGGGGCGATGTTTTCTGTTAATAATCAGTTTGCGCATTGTTTTCGCTTAAACGCATCGCTTGAATGCACAGAGCCTGTAAAAAGGGCAATTAAGCAATTAGCGCAAATGATAAATACCATGTTAATAGCTGAGTAATACTCTGAGTTAAACTGTTATAGGTTTTTAGTTCATTTCTGTATCTAAATTGCAACTGTCATACTTTCTATAATACTCCATCTTTTATAAATCAACGGAGACATAGCCTTATGTTTGATTTAGATGCGACTATGTTAGCGCGAGCGCAATTTGCTTTTACAATTGCTGTTCATATTATTTTCCCTGCTATTACCATTGGTCTAGCGACTTACTTAGCGGTACTTGAAGGATTATGGCTTAAAACTCGACATGCAGATTATAAAATATTGTATGACTTTTGGTCTAAGATATTTGCTGTTAATTTTGGTATGGGAGTAGTATCAGGGATTGTTATGGCTTACCAGTTTGGCACAAACTGGAGTGGCTTTTCTGATTTTGCAGGGAGTATAACCGGGCCATTATTAACCTACGAAGTGCTCACCGCATTTTTCTTAGAAGCCGGCTTTCTAGGAGTTATGCTTTTTGGCTGGCAGCGCGTTGGAGAAAAGCTGCACTTCTTCGCTACGTGTATGGTGGCTTTAGGCACTATTGTTTCTACTTTTTGGATACTGGCTTCTAATAGCTGGATGCAAACACCGCAAGGTCATGAAATCATTAATGGCATTGTTGTTCCTGTTGATTGGTTTGCGGTTATATTCAACCCCTCATTTCCTTATCGTTTAGTTCATATGACACTGGCTGCGTTTGTTAGTACGGCTGTCTTTGTTGGAGCATCTGCTGCATGGCATTTACTCAAAGGAAATGATAGTTCTGCTGTAAAAAAAATGTTCTCAATGTCGATGTGGATGCTAATCATATCGGTGCCACTGCAAACCTTTGTTGGTGACTTGCATGGATTAAATACTTTGAAGTATCAACCTGTGAAAGTCGCAGCCATGGAGGGTAACTGGGAAAATACGCCGGGTAAAGGTACACCTTTAATACTTTTTGGCCTGCCAAATATGGAGAAAGAAACAACTGAATATGCGATTGAAATTCCTGATCTGGCAAGCATTATTCTTAATCATGATAAAAATAAGCCTATTCCTGCATTAAAAGACTATCCCGTAGATGAACGGCCTAATGTTGGAGTGGTATTTTGGTCATTTAGAATCATGGTGGGACTTGGTCTGTTAATGCTAATACAAAGTCTGATCAGCGTATGGCTGAGAAAGAAAGGTCAGCTGTATACCAGCAGAACATTTTTGAAGTTTTCGCTAGTCATGGGACCGACGGGCTTGATAGCGCTCTTAGCAGGGTGGTTTACAACGGAAGTTGGCAGACAGCCTTGGGTAGTACAAGGACTACTGAGAACAAGTGATGCGGTGACAAGTCACAGTCAATTATTTATGAGTATTAGTTTAGTGAGCTTTATTGTTGTGTATTGTTTTGTTTTTGGCTTTGGTTACTACTATATGATGCAAAAAATTAAGCAAGGTCCTTCGAAAACAGCTGAGCCAGTTATAGCACATCAACTTTCACTTTCTGGCCGTATTTAACGATAATTTGGAGGAAAATATTATGGGTTTTGATCTATCAATAATGTGGTTTGGCATCATTATATTTGCGACCTTAATGTATATTTTAATGGATGGGTTTGATTTGGGCATCGGCATTATAATGCCCTTTATTAAGAATAAAAAATCACGAGATACAATGGTAAATTCTGTTGCTCCTTTTTGGGATGGCAATGAAACATGGTTGGTTATGGGAGGAGCTGGGTTGTTTGGTGCTTTTCCACTTGCTTATACCATCATACTTGATGCACTTGCGATTCCACTGAGCATCATGCTTATTGCTTTAATTTTTCGAGGCGTAGCGTTTGAGTTCAGGTTTAAATCTTTACCGTCTCATATTGTCTTTTGGGATCGTGCTTTTATGGTGGGTTCAATTGTTGCGACCTTATGTCAGGGAATGGTTGTTGGTGCAGTAATCGATGGATTTCAAGTTTACGAGCGTAGGTTTTCAGGGGATGCTATGGATTGGTTTACACCATTTTCTGTTTTTTGTGGATTTGGGCTTGTTGTTGCGTATGCCTTATTAGGAAATACATGGTTGATTATGAAAACTGAAGGAGCGCTTCAACAAAAGCTATTTAGCATGGCTCCTAAAGTTCTGATTATCTTACTGTCTATCATTATTGTTATAAGTGTTTGGACAGCATTTGGCCATGAAAGTATCGCAAAAAGATGGTTTTCAACTCCTAATATTTACTATTTGATGCCTGTTCCCGTACTAACTATTTTATTGTGTCATTTTAGTATGATTGCCTTAGCTAAAGAGCAGGCAGTTAAGCCATTTGTTTATGCTATCGCACTGGTGTTTATTGGTTTTACTGGTTTAGGTATTAGCATCTGGCCCAATATTGTACCGCCAAGTATTTCAGTATGGCAGGCTGCAGCGCCAGTACAAAGCCAAGGCTTTATGTTAGTTGGAACATTATTCATTATTCCTATCATTTTAATGTATACATTCTGGAATTATTACGTTTTCAACGGAAAAGTAAAAGAAGGTGAAAGTTACCATTAATATGTATAACTGCATAAGTAAGATTTAATTTGAGTGAACTTGGGAGAGCATTTGATGAAACAAGTGAGTGAGAAAAAATTAAAGCAGTGGCTTTGGTTGATGATACTTTGGGGAGGAAGCGTCCTTTCGTTGGCTGTTATATCGTTAATCTTACGTTTACTTATGAGCTCAGCAGGGCTAACGAGCTAATTGTTTAGTTTGCGAGTTGATATATGCAATCTTTTGTTGAATGTTAATTCAAAACAGGTACGGATATAAGCCGTTGAAAAGTATTGACCATAAGCTGTTAAGTCAAATTGATGATGTAACATTCTACTAGACATTTAAGTGTCATAAGTACGAGTTAATAAGGTAGAAATAGGGTTGAGAAAATTTATAAATACTGTTGGAAGTGACTGGGCCGACAATGTGGTTGGCAGCCTATGGATGATTGCGGCAATGGCTGTGTTCTCTATTGAAGATGCATTTATTAAATCGGCTGCCCAAATGCTACCTATTGGTGAAGTGCTTGTTCTTTTTGGTTTGGGCGGCATGATAATATTTGCAGGGAAATTACGTTTGAAACGTGAACCCTTGTTTGTTATTGATGTGCTATCTTACCCGATGATTATCCGTATGGTTTTTGAAGTAGTCGGTCGATTGTTTTATGTACTTGCTATCGCTTTTATTCCTTTATCAGCCGCAACTGTTATTCTGCAAGCAACCCCATTAGTTGTTGTTGCGGGAGCCGTTCTTATATTTGGAGAAAATGTAGGCTGGCGCCGATGGATAGCTATTGTTGTTGGTCTCATCGGTGTCATAGTGATTATTCAACCAGGAACAGAAAGTTTTTCTGGATTATCATTATTAGCAATTATAGGGATGTTAGGCTTTGCTGGACGCGATCTCGCGAGTCGAGCTACACCTAAGAGCATCGATACCTCACGTCTTGGTTTCTATGGTTTTTTATCAATTTTAATAGCTGGTAGTATTTATGCCCTATGGACTGGAGAGTCATTCGTAGTTCCAGAAAAAGAGGCATTCTTTGTGATTTTTTGTGCCGCTACTACGGGTGTTGTTGCCTATTCCTGTTTAATGATAGCTATGCGTACGGGTGAAATCTCAGCTGTAACACCTTTTAGATATACTCGGCTTATTTTTGGCGTAATGCTCGGCGTATTCTTTTTTGGTGAAGTCGTTTCATTTTCTATGTTGGTTGGGGCGGCATTGATTGTTCTATCAGGTCTTTTTATTGGATTATCGAATAAGAAATAGAGCCACTGTCGCCATTTTCTCATAGAGTACTCTGATGTGAATAATGAAAACTGACTAGTTTGAATAAACAGAAACTAGATGAAAGTGGTGAGATAAATTTTTAAAGAAGGTTTTATGATTGTTAACAGGTGACCTCTTTTATTAGAAAGAGTATTTAGCAGAAAACTGAAGGCGATTCATATCACCAGTGTTGCCATTACTTTTTTCAAGTTTACCGTAAATATATTCACCACTTAATGTAAGTTTAGGTACAGGCGAAAATAATAGATTGGCATGAATACTTTGTGATTTTTTATTATAAAAGCAGCCATCTTCATCAGGTGAAATGCACAGTATTTGTAATGAGGTTTTACACCATATGGAGGTGCTGTTTAATAGTTCATATATCAAATCTAGTCAGAAAAACGGTAGTATTTTGTACCATGAATGCAAAACTTATATTGATAAACATCTAACCGATATTGAATTAAATATTAATAATTTATGCAATGAATTTCAAACTCCTCCTCGACAATTGGCTAGAGCTTTTTCACAAAATGGGCAAACGGTCAGTCGCTATATATGGAAGAGTCGATTAGAAAGAAGTCGTGAAGATATTTTAAAGTCGATTAATATTAGTATTACTGAAATTGCTTTTAAATGGGGATTTAATCATAGTACTCATTTTAGTAATGCGTATAAAAAGTATTATGGTGAGTCACCCAGTGATACAAGAAGAATGTCAAAGGTATATATGTCGTAATAAAAGTAGATAAGTAAGTAACTACATTCTCTTTTAACCAATAATAATTAAATAAAAAATGTAATGAAGTCTTGAGCTTAATCACTAAACCTTAGCAGCAACTTGAACTGTTTAAAATAATTCAAGTTGCTTTCTAAAAGCCTTTAATAGCATCATAATGGTGCGTAATTGCTTATATTTTGAAAGCTAATCACAAAAATTAAGCTACCTCTAAGAGAAATAAAGTAACTTAGTTTACTCTTATACTTGTTTCACTCATTAATACAGCATGACCACCAACACGAATAGTTAGATCTTTACTTTGCTGATTATCCATCTCTATATAAAATAAGCTCTTACGAGCATCATTAGCTCCTCGTTGAATAGCAAAAATATGCGTTCCTGCCTGTACATGAGCATGATCACAAATGTGATTAGCAAAAGCGGCAATCGCGCCACCAATAGGTGGATCTTCATGATGAGCAATAGCAGGGCCTAGTAGTCGAGCATGAAAATCTGCTGGGTTATCATCGGTATTATTGGCGAATAATAAAATTTCTTGTGCCAATGAGCTTGGCGCAGAAGAATTACTCCAAGCGGCTTCATTAAATTTGGCTTCACGTATGGCCGTGTATGACATAATAGGTACAATTAAGTAAGGCACTCCACACGATACGATTAACGGACGGTAGTTATCAAAACCTATATCTGCTGGGCTAAGTGATAGCATTGCTGCTAACTCTTCATTGGTTGGTGTGTAGTAATCAACAGCAGCATGAGTATTGTATGTTTGTTGAACAATGCCAATTTCATCATCATCACCTTTAGAGACAAAACTACTGATAACTTGTTCATGATTTTTCATTAATGATGTAAGCGTAATAAGAGTATGTTTACTGGTTAATGACACACTTGTTTTCGCTAATACATAGCTTGCGGCTAAAATAGTATGAATGCTAGCAGGTATCTCTTTCATTTTTGAGAACACACGAATAGTACGATTATATTCTTCATCAGTTGGTTGTAAAAAAATGGTACTTGTTGCACTAAGTTCATTGGCGACTTGTTGCATTTGGCTATCGGTTAGACCACTGGCATCAGGAAATACAGGTAAAGCTACACCATGAAAAGGTTGGTCAGTAAAAACATCTGCGGTGTAATAAGTATATTGAGTAGATTCGTTCATTATTATTCCTTAAACCGCAAGTTGCACTATACTGCCGTTCAGGCGTACAGGGTATGTTTTTACACTAACACTTTCATCTTCAAGGCAAGAACCAGAGTTTAGGTCAAAGTGTTGTTTATAAATTGGTGAAGCCACTACAACTTTGTCAGTTATGCTGCCTGTTAAGCCTCGTGAAAGGGTGTTAGATTCGCTAAAAGGACAATAATTATCAATAGCATAAACTTGCTCTTGTCCTTGCTGATCTAATATTCTAAAAATGGCAACTTGTTGCTTATTAAAAAGCGCGCAACGTCCCATACTTGGAAGAATGTCGTCAATATTACAAATATCGAACCATTGTTGATTTTCTGTCGTCATTGTTGGCTCCTTATTAAGCTTGTTCAGTGATTCGTTCAGATATCACTGCTGGACGTATTTGCTCTCGCTCAGTAGTGAATATAACGTTGTCGTCGTGTGATTTACTGTTAACAAAATGGCTAAAACGTTTTAGTTTTTCAGGATCATCAATGGTTGTTTTCCATTCACATTGATAAGTATCAACAACTGCAGCCATCTCTTCTTCCAATTCAGTGACTAGCCCTAATTTGTCATCGATGACAACTGATTTTAAATACTCTAAACCACCTTCCATGTTATCCATCCAAACAGAGGTACGTTGTAGGCGATCGGCAGTACGAACATAGAACATACAAATACGATCAATATATGTGATAACTTCTTCTTCTGTTAAGTCTGAGGCGAACAAGTCAGCATGGCGAGGCTTCATGCCGCCATTACCACACACATATAAATTCCAACCATTTTCGGTGGCAATTATGCCAAAGTCTTTACTTTGCGCTTCAGCACACTCGCGGGTACAACCGGATACAGCTAGTTTAAATTTATGAGGAGAGCGCAAGCCCTTATAGCGATTTTCAAGCTTAATGGCTAAGCCCATTGAGTCTTGTACACCGTACCTACACCAAGTTGAACCAACACATGATTTAACGGTACGTAGTGATTTTCCGTAGGCGTGACCTGTTTCGAAACCAGCATCAACAAGTGCTCGCCAAATATCAGGTAATTGCTCAGAACGAGCACCAAATAGATCAACGCGTTGACCACCTGTGATTTTAGTATAAAGATTATATTCTTTAGCGACTTCACCTAAAACGATCAATTTATCTGGGGTGATTTCTCCACCTGGCACACGTGGTACTACTGAGTATGTGCCATCTTTTTGCATGTTACCCATAAAGTAATCATTGGTATCTTGTATACCTTGAAGGCCACTATTAAGTACATGATCATTCCAGCAAGACGCAAGAATATTGGCTGCGGTAGGTTTACAAATATCGCAACCTAAGCCTGAACCGTGTTTTTCTAGTAATTCTTCAAAACTTTTAATTTTACCAACACGAATGAGGTTGTATAAATCTTGACGAGTATAGGCAAAATGCTCACAAAGATCGGTATTAACTTCTACACCTTGTTTTTCAAGCTCACAGTTTAATACTTGCGTAACTAAAGCCGTACATCCGCCACAGCCAGTAGCGGCTTTTGTGCAAGCCTTAATAGTAGACATGTCGTTTGCACCTGCTTCTACAGCATTAATAACATCTGCTTTACTTACGTTCATACATGAACATAAAACAGCAGAGTCTGGCAAAGCATCAACACCAATACCACTTGAAGAACCGTCAAGACTAGGAAGAATAAGCCCTTCTGGCTCACTAGGTAACTCCATTTTATTCAGCATAAACTGTAATAAAGAGCCATATTCAGCAGCATCACCTATAAGCACAGCACCGAGTAAATATTTATCGTCTTCACTAACCACTATTTTTTTGTAAACTTCTTCACGATCGTTTACATAGGTATAACTACGAGAGTTAGGAGTTGTGCCATGAGCATCGCCAATAGAAGCAACATCAACACCCATAAGTTTTAATTTTGTGCTCATATCAGCACCCGTAAATTCGCTAGTGCCTGTTTGGGTTAAATGATCAACCGCAGCTTGTGCCATAGACCAACCAGGAGCAATTAAACCATAAATTTTATTATCCCAAAGGGCGACTTCTCCTATGGCATAAATATCCTCATCTGAGGTTAAGCAATTATTGTTTATAACTACACCACCACGTGCGCCCATGCCTAAACCCGCTTGGCGAGCTAATTCATCACGTGGTCTTATACCTGCTGAAAATACAATAATATCAGTTTCTAGTTCTTGGCCGTCAGCAAAGCTCATTTTATGAAAGGCGCTATCACCATCACCAATGTTTTGAGTATTCTTTTGTGTATGAACACTAACACCTAAATCTTGAATTTTTTTACTTAGCATGTTGCCGCCACCATCATCAACTTGCACCGCCATTAATCGCGGTGCAAATTCTATAACGTGGGTTTGAAGATCTAAATCCATTAGCGCTTTAGCAGCTTCTAGGCCCAGCAAACCACCACCAATAACAGCGCCAACTTTGCTGGTTTTAGCGGCAGCTGTTATTTTTTCAAGATCATCAATAGTACGATAAACAAAAACATTATCTCGGTCATGACCTGGCACTGGAGGAACGAAAGGATAGGAGCCAGTTGCCATAATTATTTTGTCATAACTAACTTCAAGTCCAGCTTCAGAAATAACAACTCTTTTGAAGCGATCTATCTTAGTGACTTTATCTCCGGTATGAAGAACAAAATTATTGTTGGGATAAAAGCCATCACTCACCATATTGATATCATCAACAGATTGTGTCTCAAACCAAGCTGTCAAATGTACTCTGTCGTAGGCTGGAATAGGCTCCTCGCCAAAGACAGTCACTTGATAATTCTCGCTTTGACCACTCTCAACTAAATACTCTAAAAAATTGTGTCCTACTGGTCCATTACCAATCACTACTAATTTAATTTTTGAACTCATATTAAATACCTATTACCTTGTATTACATTATGACTTGCTATGGCAAGTAATGTACCAAGCAATAAATAAGACATTAATATGTTGATTTTATTATGTTTAATATTTGTTTTGTTTTTTTTGTCTTCTTTGAGTTGCTTAAAGTCAGGGCGCTTTAATCATTAATTGCACACCGATTGTGCAATTAATGATTGTGCTATTCTCTTGTCTGAATTTATGATTCATGGTTGCTTATTCTTATTCTTTTTGTTCTTTGTTTGTATAGACCTGTTAAAAATATTAAACCATCAGAAGATAAAATCTGATGGAATGGGGATTACTCGTAATAAGGCTATGTTTGATTTTATTACCCATTACTCTACTATGTGATCTGATTTAGGGATCAGGAAGAAAAACGTTTTCAACTATTATGCAAAATCTATTATCTATTCGTTCCTATACGGCAAAGCCAACTCGTCATTCACATAACTATAATCAGTTGGTTTTACCGTTACGTGGCGTTATCAATATAGGTGTTGGTAACTTTAGTGGTAAAGTTGCCCCAGGTGAATGTGTGATAGTTAAAAGCAATGAAGAGCACTTATTTGCAGCTGATATCGAAGCTCGATTCGTTGTTGCGGATATGGATACTCTTCCTGTAAATATCTCATCTTCACAATGCATTGTATTTGCGATTAACGCCCCTCTAAAAAGTTACTTAACCTTTATTGAAAGCCAACTGGAAAATAAAATTCATGCTCAATTAGAGCAATCAATGTTTCAAATGTTTTACTTATTGCTTGCAGAACAACCTTTATTACCAAAAGTAGATAACCGTATTGGTGAAGCGATATCTTATATAGAGAGCAATATTGCCGAGCAGCTGCAAATAAAAAATTTGGCTAAAGCTGCTTGCTTAAGTGAAACGCAATTTAAGAAGCTATTTAAGCAATACACTGGTTTGACAGTGATGAAGTATGTAACCAAGGTTCGAATGGAAAAAGCACAGGCTTTACTCACGCATACGGATTATCCATTAGTTATTATTGGCGAGAAAGTAGGTTATAAAGAACTCTCTGCTTTTAGCCGGAAATTCTCACAATATTTTGATCTTTCACCAACAAAGTTTAGAAAGTAAACTCCGTCTTAATGGCTAACAAATACGTCGGAATTGGTAAATGTTACTATTGTAATTATTATATTATTTCTGCAACAAAATAATCAATGCAGGTTTTAATATGGAAAATAATTACGAATACATTAAAGGTGTTTTTGCAATTATTATTGCTAGCTTCTTATGGGGAACAACGGGTACTGTAGCAAGCTATTCTCCAGATGTTAGTTCTTTGGCAATTGGCGCTTTTTCAATGGGAATAGGCGGTGTGTTACTTGTAATTGTAGCCAGAAAAAAACTGAAAGCAGATTATAAGGTTATGCTAAAACGCCCTAAGTTACTATTTTTTGGTACAATCTTTGTTGCAATTTATCCGTTAGCATTTTATACCTCAATGCAATTGTCAGGCGTTGCCCTTGGTACGGTAATATCTATAGCGACAGCCCCTTTTTTTGCTGTAATCCTTGAGTGTCTAATTAGTAAAAAAACCATATCACGTCAATGGGTATTGAGCTTTTTTTTTGGAGCGGTAGGAATTATTCTACTAGTATTAGGAAAAGATCAGAGTAATGGTGTTACTTATAGTATCCACCAGCAGAGTTTTGGTATTTTTTTAGGGTGTGTTGCTGGATTAGCTTATGCAGGTTATTCATGGGTGGCAAAGCGCTTAATTGAAAGTGGCGTTCATTCACAATCCTCTATGTCTGGGATGTTTGGTTGCGCGGCATTATTGTTACTCCCTTCTTTATGGTTTACGGGTGATAATTTATTTTCTAGCCCTACGAATATTTCAGTATCGTTATATATGGCAATAATCCCAATGTTCTTAGGTTATTTGTTGTTTGGTTTTGGTTTGAATTCTGTTGAGGCAAGTAAAGCAACATTAATCACTTTAATTGAACCATTAGTTGCCACTTTGTTAGCCGTAATCATCATTGGTGAAAAGTTTAAGATTATTGGTTGGGCAGGGGGAGTTTTGGTGTCGTTATGTTTAGTGATGCAAACACTTAAGCCTAGATCTGGGGTAGCAACATAACCAATGTAAAATACGGCTTGGTTATGTTGTATTTATTTTTAACTTTTTTAATTGTCAGCAGAAAGTCGTTGAGATATCTCTTTTATACGAATTGCTTGTTGAATATGTATCGGCATTATTGCGAGCTTTTCAATATAATCAAAAACGTACATTAGGATAGAAAAAACCAAACCGTAAGTTAGCATACCGTCTTTAATAACAATTAACGGTGTAAAAATGAATAGGGCGATAACACCAGACCATACAAAAAAGTAGTTTATTGTCTCTAAATCAGATAATGCGATATTCCAACGCATTAGAGCTGAGAAATGTTGCTTACTTTGACTGCGACTTTTACTTTCAATAGCATGCACTTGTTGTTCTAGTTCATTGTTATAATTTTTATTCAAAGTGAAGTTTTTATTACCTGTCAGTATGTAAATAGTCAAAATTAATAGTAGTAGCATTAAACAGGCAAAAAATACTTTAATGTTGAGTGTTGCAATAATGATAGATATACCAACGATTGCAATGATTGCTTGTATAATTTCAGGCAATGAATCTTCTAGAAACTCAACAAATTCTGTCATTAAGTTACTGCGTGCAGAAATGGTTGAAGTAGGTCGTTGCTTTTTATGTTCACGAGCTACCATTTGCGTTACAGTCTTTTGATATATATTTGCATATGCTCTGGTGTCATAAAATCGTCTTGCGGTTCCGATAAGTAATGATGCAAAACCCAATGCTGTTAGCCAATATAACCCTTGATAGCTATCCTCAAGTAAATCATTAATTGCTATGCCAATAAGTAATGGGTAAAAAACACCTAAAATAGCTTCGATAATAACCAAAGACAATGTGAGTGATATTTGCCACTTGAATTGGCAAAAAATAGCTTTTAACGTGTAAGCATGCTGCATTTTTTATTTTCCAGTGTAAGGTGTTAATTAAGATGGAAATAGTAAATTTGGCTAGATGTGTTTTTTCGATATAACACCTAGAAAAAGTAAAGATTTATTGCGTGATTATCTGAAAGATGAAAGCAAGTTAAGCTTGTTATGCACACTTAAAATGCTTTCGTAAGAATTGGTTTTTGCCATGGTTTTAGATGTTTTTTTTAGCTAAAAAATATATTTCAGCTGTTCCATAAAGCTTGATGTCTTTTGCCAAACTCTATAAACACCTTCCTCTAATTCATCTGTCGACATATTTTTCGGCTGATAAACAGAATGACTACCATCATATTGGGACCAATCTTTGGTTAAAATTCGATTATCAGAATCGAGTTTTTTGAATGTTTCAGAACCTGGAAATGGAATCATAAAATGTGGTATTACTTTATCGACCTTAATTTCTTTCACAAAATCGATTGTTTCTTGGAATATTGCCGGAGTATGTTCATCAAAACCAAACAGAAAGTCACCCCAAACTTCAATGTCATATTTTTTGATGATTTCCATATGCTCTTTCATTTTATCGGGTTTAACAAAGCCCTTTTTTTGTGCCTTAAGTGCTTCGAGTGATGGTGTTTCTATGCCCAACAATAGTGCCTTTATACCTGCTTCTTTTGCCGCTAATAGCATTTCTTCATCACGGGCAATGAGTACGGTTGTTTCACCGTAAAATTTTAAGCCAATTGGTGCAATCGCTTTAAATAAGGCGATGGCGTAATCCCTGTTATGGGTCAGGTTATCAGAATGTAATTCAACCCATTCGACACCGAGTGATTTTAAATGCCATAACTCTTCGACAATACTGTCAATGGGGCGCATTTGAAATTTATTAAAAAATTGATGCACCAGACAAAAATCACATTTAAAAGGACAACCGCGAGTCACCACCACTGACCATGTATAGTTATAGGTTTTTGGGGAGATTAGATCCGTTGGGTATGGGTTAAGCAGACTTAAATCTAGTGGTGTTTTACTTTCGTATTTTTCTTGTAAATTACCACCTTGAACATCATCTAAAAGTGCTTCCCAATAGTTTTCAACTTCACCGAGGATTAACGCGTCTGCATATTCAGCGGCTTCTTGTTGGTTGAACATGACATGTAAACCACCAAGAATGATTGTTTTACCCTGTTCTTTAAATTTGGCTGAAATTTCATATGCTCGATAAGCATCAGGGGTAGAAGCAAATACGACGATTAAATCTGCATCAGAGCTGAAATCAGTTTTCATGCCAATGGTTTCATCTGCCATTTCAAGTTGATAATGTTTAGGTGTTGCGGCTGCAGCGGCAAATATATTTTGCGGTGGTCCGCCTGTTTCCGCTTTATATTTTGAATAATCACTGCCTGCAGATGCTTTAATAAGATAAATTTTCATCATAATATTTCCGTTCGATTGTTATTGTTTAGCTAGTACCTAGTCATTACGAGAATATAGCGGGATATTTCACACTATATACTCGCAATAATTGAGCTATTTTCGTTATTCTTCTTTAGTGAAGAAACAGCTCAACCCTAGAATTATCCAGCCTGAAACAGTGGTCCAATATAGTGTTGGATCTTGTTCCTTATAAATAACGTCATATAAAAAGGTATATCCGTGATAGATATCCCATGCGACCCATAAAAGTAGGCCAGAACCAATAATTTGCCAAAAAGTCTTCATAATTTTAAAACCGTATTTAATTTTGAAAAATAGAAATAAGATAAAATTCTATAGCACCAAGC
>CAJXUT010000069.1 GCA_913061365.1 uncultured Colwellia sp. | reverse complement strand
ACTCTGGACTCCGAATTCGGCCAACACTCCTGCGGAGGTTGAATGAAAGCCATCAGAATGTTTTACCGTCGTGTAAATCATAATTCGACACCATCAAAGCGACAAAAATGTGAAGCATCACTTGCTCATACGTTACGTCTCGCTGGTGGTCAGAGCAATGGTTTGCAATGGAGAGAGGAGCTTGCGGATGAAAATATTATTTATTTAAATGGTAAATATCACCAATTATCCAACTTTTCCGATGATGAAAAACAAACCTTACTTTATGACATTGCACCGACATTGCCTGTGCATAATAAAAAAAAGCATCAAGAAAATAGACGGAAATACAAACTTAAAATTAAGAAGGCTATTGAGTCAGAAAATAGAAAAGGGAACATTGAGGCCGCAGAGTTTATGCGTCAAATAATTAGGTATGCAAATAATAAACATATCTCCTATTCGAAATTAGATAACTTTGCTGCACTAGACTCAACGCGAAAACGCCAGCGTGCAAAAATGCTACAAACGTATATTGAATCTCATAATAAACTTGTAAATAAAGTGGCATATGAGAACAGTGTTTATGTCCAGGAAGGGCTATTCAAATTCCCACTTCAGTGGGGCATTACAACCGATATAGTTTCAAAGAAAATGTACATTGATGTAGTAAAAGACTTTCTGACAAAACACTTTGGTGATTACCACCTTGATTGCATTGTATGTCATCACGATGAACGTGAACTTGATGAAGATGTTGGCGCACATTCGCATTACTTTTTAAATGGAATGAATATTGTCACCGGTCAATACGATTTACATAAAACTCAGGTTTCGGTTGTGAACCAATACATCATTGATAACGGTGAATTGGTTGATAGGTTGCCAAGTGATGGCAAGCTTAATTTAAAGCAAGCTAAAGTATTTGGTGAATATTTTCAGCGCATGTTTTATCAACACGTTAATACTCAATTATTAATTCCGTTAGGACTCAAGGCAACGTTTGCTGAAGAAACGGAGCAAAAGTCTGAGAAACGTAAGAGAATAAATAAAGAAGCAAAACTGCCTAAAGCCTTACGAAAATACAACTTGAACTCACGATCAAATGAATTGGCGAAAAAACGATTAGATAAATTACAACAGAAAATAAGTGCGGAACATGATGAGCTAAAAGCGCTAGATAATAACCTGGAGCAGCAACAAGCGGCACTGAAGTTAAATTTTAAACAAATTAAGGAAGCAAAATATTTACTTAAGCATTATGCAACTCAAGCACAAATAGCTAATGAAGATCTAAAACTACAAGAAGCGCGTTTAATTGAGTTAACCGAACAAATGGAAACACTTGATATGAAGGGCGGTAATGCCATTGCGGATATTTGTCGTAAAATTTACTTAGTTTCAGCGTTACGCGACAGAGGATTGGATGCTAAAGCACAAGAGTTCATTGAACAAATATTAATAGAGTTCTCATCACTTGAGCCGTCTCTTCTTAATAACGTTTGTGGTGCTGCCGCAAGGGCAATAAATGAAGAGGCGCTTATAAGTGGCTTAAAGGTCTCTGAAATATTTGAAGAGCCAGTAATTAAATAAAAAATAATTGATTGAGAGTTTCTTTCTTTCTTTCTTTCTTTCTTTCTTTCTTTCTTTCTTTCTTTCTTTCTTTCTTAATAAACTTTGTAGGAGTAAACATGGATATTGAACAAGCAGTCCTTGGGAGAAGACCTGAGGTTTCCGATAAACAAATCATTGAAGCAGGTAATAAATTAATTAAGGAGAGTAAGCGTGTAACAGGATTCGGATTGCGAAGAGCAGTAGGCAGTTGCGGTGATTCAAAAAGACTATTTAAAGTTTGGCAAGTGTATTTGAGTTCACAATCGACTGAAAACGAGCATGCGGTATCGACACTCCCAGTTGAGCTTGAAGAAACGCTGAACTTTGTTATTTCAGAAACAACTACAAAATTAAAATCGCTGGCAACAGAGCTAAATATTGCGGCAGTTAAAACAGCAGAGCAACGTGTTGCGGCTGCTGTTGAACTGGCAAATGAACGTGAACAAGCTGCTGAGGCAGAAGTGCATGATGCTTCAATCACTATTGATGACTTGGAAGCTCAGTTAACTTCTATAAGCTTAGAGCTTGCACAATGTAAACAAGCCTTGCAATTGGCAAAGGATGAAACCGAAGGGCAAATAAAATTGGCAGGTGAGTTCAATCTTGAAATTTCAACCTTGGCATTACAGTTAAATGCTAAGGAACAAGAAACAGAAAATCTTACTCATTCTCTAGCTGATGCAGAGCAAAAAATTAACAATGTAAAGACAGAAGCTTCAGAGCTTAAATCAGAGAAAGCTGAATTAAGGACTGAAAATAAGCGTCTTATCAACGAAGTATCAAACCTAACCAATCAACGAGATAAACAACTAAGTGACTTAATCGCAAAGTTAGATAGACCTATTGATAACGCAGCTTAGTTAATTAAAAAAGACTCTGTAATTAAATTTGCTACAGAGTCTTCATCCCTCACCAGTATAAGGTTTACATGCTACTGCCTTTGTTTACTTTACGGATTTTATAATTTTAATACAGTAAAAATAAATTGATTTTATCTGTTTTCATTTTCCCCTAATTTACTAGCAGAAGCAGAAGCAGAAGCAAATAGAGATTCCCACCCTAAGGTGAATACGGGGTCGATATAAAATGAGGCGCTTAAATGAAAAACTGGAATCCTTTTCTGGTTTTGAGTATCAATGTAATCAATACTCAAACTCTTACCTTCCTTAACAGCCAATTTTTCAAAAGCGATCATCATTGAATTACAAATGAATACATATCTATTTTCAATTACAGGCCAATGACCAATATCTACATGTGTGTAGTGCTCTTTAGCGAAATTTAGCAAGTGTTTACAATAAAGCATCATATCGCAGGTGCTAAGGGGATTGATAAGTCATGAAGCTTTCGATCTCTAGTGTTTTCGTAATATGTACCGATGGCTAAATGAGCGGGCTGACAGCATGAGTGATTACCACACAAATGCCTGACAACAAAAGGGTTTAAATCAACCAGGTTTACTTGGTTAATTGCACTCCAAATTAGCCTATGTGCGTGCAAATATGTGGCTCCACTAGACTGTTGAGAAATGAAGCGCCATGGTCGCTGTACTAATCCATATTGATATTTACCAGTTGTCTCACTCCACTCAATACAGCCAGTGTCTTTTATAAAGCTTCTGAATTGATTTTTTATGAAAGATTGCCAAGTTTCTACTGAACCGTCTTCTTTTTTATAATCATGTAAAACAACGATTTGTTTTTCTCTTATTCTTTTTTCAATCAGCGCAATCAGCGAGTTAGCATTGGTTGGGTAATCAGGTAGAATACAGAACATAAATATTTCCTTTTTCTTTTTTGACGATGTGTTTGATGCGTTAAACAATAGACCTAACAAGGTAGCTAAACAAGGTTTTTTAATATTTCGTTAAAAACATAATCTTTTAAAAACAATAATTTAAGTTATATTATGTTAGGGAGGGGATTTTGTGGAACAGCTAAAAAACCAATGGGTTATCAATACATAATATTTTAGTTAATATTCATTATGTCAATATCTTTATTGTTTTTTATAACGGTAAGTTATAAGCGTGAGTGGCGTTGTGAAAACAAAATATAAAAACGATTCGTTTCAGTTGTCTTGAAGTCATACAGATCAGGGAAGAATATGATTATTTTTTTATTATTTTGTATTCTTGCCAAATATTTCATTTATCTGAACTTCATTAAATATGTTTCACAGAACTCAAGTATATTGAAGTGAGTTGTAATATTGCCTATGAGAGACTTCTTACATCTATTTCGTAAAAAGTGACTTATTAACTGATTTTTATAGATTTATTCTAATGAACTATCGTGTGGTTTATTGACAAAGAATAATAAACACTAGATTATAGTTGTGGCAAAATAGGTTATCATTATTATTGATGCGAAGGATACGCAATTGTCAGAAAACTTCTATAATGTAAACGCAACGACTGTATCACGGCAATATCTTTCAAAGTCATTTGAAGTGGTACATCAAAGCTGGTCTCATTTTTTGCCCTCAATTTTAGAGAGTCCAAACTCTCGCATTCTTGATTTAGGTGCTGGTTCTGGTAGAGATGCTAAGTATCTTGCAGAATTAGCAATAAAAACTCATAACACTGAAAACAATATTCAAATCTTTGCTGCGGAACCCGCACAAAAACTCTCTTTAATTGGCCAAAATACTACCTTAAACTTAAATGTAAAATGGTTTAAAGATTCACTTCCTACGTTAAGTAACATTACTAAACAAGAAATCAGTTTTGATTTAATTCTCCTTAGCGCTGTTTGGATGCACGTTGCACCAAGTGACCGCGCACGTTCAATTCGTAAATTGGCCAATTTACTTAAGCCAGGCGGGAAACTAGTTATTTCACTTCGCCACGGACAAACGGAGCAAGAGCATAAAGAGCGTAAAATGCACACCGTTTGTGCAGATGAACTAAAGCGTTTAGCCACCGATGTTGGTCTATTTACCAAATTAGAAACTAAGAATGAAAGCGATAAGCTAGGAAGAGAGCACGTGTCCTGGCAAACAGTTGTTTTACAAATGCCGGACGATGGAACAGGCTCATTCCCGTTTATTCGTCATGTTGCTATTAATGATGGAAAGTCTGCGACACATAAACTCGCCTTGCTCCGAGTGTTGCTTCGTATTGCTGATGGTCATCCCGGTGCTGTCTTGCGTAGAGAGTCATCTCCTCTTGGTGACCGGGTTATTTTGCCTGTAGGTTTAGTTGCGCTTTATTGGTGCCACCAATATAAAGATCTAATTGATACCCACAAAATATTTCAAACACCTAATAAAGACCCCAATATGGGGTTTATGAAAGAAGATGGCTGGCATAAATTAACTGAATTAAAATCTTCTGATTATCGCATTGGCAATTTATTTTCCGGTGATGATGCTACAGCACTACACAAAACAATCTCAGCGGCAGTCAATAATATTAAAACCATGCCATGTCGCTTTATAAAACTGCCTAACAGTGAAAACACAGTATTTGATGTAGCAAGTAAAAGGGTAAAAGCCAAAGATAGTATATTTCTTGATTTACAAACCCTTGAACAATGGGGGGAGTTCTCATTACCTGAATCAACATGGCTAACATTTAATCGTTACTCCTGTTGGATAGAACCTGTGCTTGTGAGCGAATGGGTAAAAACTATGGCTGGGTATTCAGGAAATTCTCAATATAAATCACCAGAAAGCCAATATTATTTATATCAAGCCTTAAATTGGGAAGAGCCTAAACGCACAACCACAGAGGTGCGCAAACGTTTTGAACAGTTGCAGTTATCCTCAACCAAAAGTGAACAAATAAACTGTATATGGTCGGATAAATCTTTAAAAAATAAATACGAAATTGATCACAGTATGCCTTTTTCCCGCTGGCCCAATAACGATTTATGGAACTTATTACCAACAGACAGCACTGTTAATAATCAAAAAAGTGATAGGTTGCCAACAGAGCAAAAGTTTAAAGAAGCAAAAGAGCGTATGCAAAACTGGTGGCAGGCAGCTTGGCTTTATGATGAGACATCAACCAAAACAACAGATAATCAAAGGCGATTTTTCGCTGAGGCAAATATTGCACTTCCTGGACTTAATTCCGATAACTCTTCGGTAGATGATTTATTCGAGGCTTTGATTGTACAGCGCGGTAGATTAAAAGAAATGCAGCAGCTAAGAGAATGGTAAGTATTAAGGTTAGGAGTTAAATTGAAAACAGATATTAATTATCAAGAAAATTTGATTAGAACTATTTCTAATTTTACATTTAATTCAGGTGAATTTGACTGTGTTATTGTTATATCAAAGAACCCGCAACTTTTATCTTTATTGTGCTGCTTAGAAGCTAAAAAATCTATTTCGTCACCTTATCCATCGGGAACTAATTTATATTACCCTGTTGAAGCTGGTAAATCGTTCATTAGGATAACAGTTAGTAGCTATCAAACAGAAAATGGACTTTCTAGTTATTGGTATGAAGAAGTTAAAGGAACAACGTTTTCTGTTTGCAGAACATGGAAATCAGCAGAAGAGTTTGAAAATAACGCTATTTTGGCGAAAGATCAGGAATCTACTGACTGGATCCGTCAAAGAAATGTTTCAAATACTAAATTAAGTATACATAGTGGTCTAAAGTTTCCTGAAATTGTATCAACTATCAGAGATTATGAATTTTGGTTAAATGAAGACATTAACGGTAACAAAACGCTGCTTAGCCTTTTTGGATTTAAGAATTTTGAAGAGTTTAAAGGAAAAATTAATTTCCTTGCACCTCGTTCAGTGAAATCATCTCATGGAAATAATTATATTTGGATAAATTCAATACCGGACGTAATAGCTAACAAGAAACATATCGTTTTCTTGTCTCCAAATTCAAGTCGGCTGGAGGAATTCAATTCTGATATTAATGATCTATTTCTTCATACTGAAAACAAAAAAATATGGAAATTGGATGAACTACCACAGAGCCTACAAATACCTGCTAAAAAGTGTTCTGTAACCACTCCAATTTCCATATGGAGTATCCAATAATGCTTCTTTCTCCTTTGCCTGATTTTACAACACCCACCATTAAATTGATCAACCTCCGTTATGCACCTCTAGAAGAATACATACAAGTTTTGGATAGATTAAGAGCTGACTGTGACCAAGATGACTTAAGGTATTCTGTATTCAAAAAATTTAAACAGATCTTAAATAGACTATTAAGTGGGTTACCAATTAAAGATGGACAACTAGAGGACATACTAAGTTTTTGCAGGCAAACAAAGTTAAATCATCAATTTTTAGCAAATCCTAAAATTTTATATCAAGTAGTTAAGTTTATTGAAATAAAGGTAATAATCAGTAAATCTATTACTAAAATTTTTGAATCAGAAATAAAGGAAGTTGCTGTTTTCTGCAAAGATATTGAACAATGGGAGCTTATTCGTTCGTTAGTAGATGATCATGAAAGGGATTTTATTTACCCTGTTTATAGAGCAACTGTACGAAAAAGCTATATAAATGGGCCTCTATGTATTATTGCTCCGAGCTATTGGGTAAGTGATTTTCTAAAATATCCAACCGCTGAAACTGTATATATTGTTCAACCCCATAACGTAGGTGTTCCTGAACTTAAAATGGACTTATTCAAGTGTAATGGAGGTGTCGATATTGGATTAATTAATACTAATACAATACCGACTTCAATTAATGAATTAATAATTGAAGCTAGTGATGCTTATAGAAATAGAGCAAGTACAATTCCCATAGAGGAGTCCTCGTCTCCCCAAGGATTGAAGGAAATGCTCGGCACGCTCTCTCACATTACTTGCAAAGAAGTTATAGGGCAAGATGGTAGTGTAAATTATATACAGGCCAATAAAACCTATATAACGATCAGTGGTGAAGGTGTTGTAGCCAATAAAGTTTTTGGTGAAAATGATAATTTTCATGGTACATCATATATTGTTCAAAATATTGATTATTCAAAAATGAGTCATGAAGACGTTAATCAAGAATACAGAAATCAGATGGATAAATGGAAAAAGCCATTGCGAGAATATTATCGTCCTTATGAGTTACCACATTTACTTAATGATTTAGGTGCGAAAAAAGCAAATGAAAACAATATAAAGTATTGGTGTAATGCAGTTTCAATCGCTCCCAAAGGACGAGAAGATTTTTTAGCAGTATTAAAATTTGCAAATATTAAAAACAAAGAAGAAATAGAAACTTTCTTTAAATTAGCAAAGAATATGAGAAGTAATTCTATTTCACTTGGCCACAAGAAAGCAGATGTTGCAAAAGAGATAATTAAAAAATCAATTATGAGAAAACTGGCTAATAGGGAGCCAATTGTGAATGCGCTCGTTATAGGAAATTTAAAAGCTAATATATTGATGTTAAAGGAAGATTAATGGCTAATATGATTCCTAGAATTCTAGACCCAAGTACACCAAGTGATGGAGAAAAGCACTTATTTTCCAGATTAGAAAATGATTCTGGAGCTTCAAACTGGACGGTACTTCATTCCTTAAATATTGCTCATCATAAAACTCAGGTGATGGGCGAAATTGACTTTTTAGTTATTATTCCTAATCTGTGTGTGTTTGCTATTGAAGTTAAAGCACATCGCTTTGTGAAGTTTAAAAATGGCTTATGGCAGCTTGGAAAAAATGGTAAAGCAGAATTTCGTGGCCCATTTAAACAGATAAATGATGCCGTTTTTAGCATGGTTGAGTACTTTAAAACTAAGAGTACTAGTTTAAGTAAGATGCCTATTTTCCCCTTAGTTATTTTTACTCATACAGAGCTTAAAGATAATAGTATTGAATGGCACCCTAGAGAGGTTTGCAGCGCTAGAGAATATCGAAAAACACCTATCTCAAAGTTACTGATAAGCAGAGCAAAATCTTTCCGTAAAGAATTAACAAGAACTAAAACAGCCAAATGGTTTTCTAGTAATGATAGCCGCCCTAATAATGATGATATTAAGTTAATATTAGAAGTAGTTAGACCCAAAATAGAACACCTCCCTATATCTGCATCGTTTAGAAAGTCTTTGGAACAGGATATGGAGTTTTTTACTAAAGAGCAGTTTGTTGCCTTAGATGCAATGGCTGATAATCAAAGAGTAATATATAAAGGTCCCGCTGGTGTTGGTAAAACGATATTGGCGATAGAAGCAGCTTTGAGAGCTGCAAAACAAGATCATAAAGTTTTATTCTTGTGTAAAAACAGGTTACTTACCGAATATCTCCAAGAGCATACTCAACACTGTAATATCGATATACTGTCAATTACACAGTTATTAGAAGCACATGTTGATAAATTGTTTATAAATAACCAGGATAGAGAAAACGATAACTATTGGAAAGTTAATCTTCCACAAGAGGCTTATACAAACCTTATTGATAAGAACATCGAATATACTTTCTTAATAATGGATGAGGCTCAAGATATACTCATAAATGAAGCTTGGGTTGATTGTATTGAATTACTTTTGAAAGGTGGGATAGCATGTGGTGAGTGGAACATCTTTGGCGATTTTGAACTACAAAATTTGTATTCCCTTTACACACATGATGACTTACTAAGTGATATAAAAAGTAGGGCTAATAATGTTGCCAGTTTTAACCTCACGATAAATTGTAGAAACTTAAAAGAAGTTTCCAGCCTTAATTTCTCACTTTCAGGCTTAACAAGTCCGTATTCTAAATACTTAAGAACAAATAAGCCTATTGCTGCGTCAAAGTATTATTTTTATTCAAGTGAAAAAGACCAGCTCATAAAATTAAGAGAACAGGTAAGTGCATTACTTCGTTCGGGCTTTAAGCCTAATGATATTGTGATTCTATCTAAGGTATCTGAATCGAAATCAATTGCTAAGAAATATTTAAATGATTTGAGTACTACAGCTTTTGCATTTAGTGATAATAAAGTTCAGTTCACATCAATACATAAATTTAAAGGCTTAGAAGCGCCAATTATTATATTGACTGATTTTGATGAAATAGAAACCAATGCATCTAAGAAGCTGTTATATGCTGGGGCAACTAGAGCTACGGAGAGCGTTATTTACTTGCTCAATGACCAAATAAAAAATTACATTATTAAATGTTAACAAAGGGATGAAAATGGAAGGTTCTGAAGTTAGAGACCAAATTATTTTGAAAACTGTTCAGGAAGAATTACTAGGGCCATGTATATATGGTGAGAGTTTTGATTGGCAAGGCGGGACAGTAAAGAAGAGTCAACTTAATATCCCCTTACAAGCTTCACCGGACAAAGAAGAGATATTAAAAGTTTATCCAATACAGCGATATGGAATTGGAGTTATTTACCCTATGGAAGCTTCCATAGGAGATGATGATGAAAGTGATGATATTCAGGAGAATGATCTCTCAGATAGTGAAGCTGAATCAATTGTTACTCCATCACTTTCAAAACAAGTAAGAATTAATAGTTCTGAAGACAGTAATGATTTTGATATTTCTTTGGCTAATACTCGAAGCCCAGCCAGTATGGGACTCTCATTTTTAATCAACTTAGATAGGGCAAAACTATTAGAATTTAATATTTCAGGTGCATTTTATAAAGCTTTTACTGTTACTAGTGATGAAGGCCACTCTTTTAATTGGTGGAAGCGTGAGCCGATTAATTTTAACTTCAGTATAAGTACTAACTTTAACAATGGCAGTTTTAAAATATCTCTAAATGAATATGTAAATGATCCAAGGTTTTTAAGTTTTTATATAGAAGGCATTTGTAGAAAATATCATGGTCAAACTATTATTACTGCGGCATTAGTAAATAGAACACGAATAGGTCAGTCGGGGTCTTCAAGTTATAAAGAAAAAAACCAAATGAGTTTATTTCAATCTGAATTAAAGATTAGAACTCTGAATTCGATTAAAGAACAAATAAATGCAATATTGCCGTACCCGTCTCAATCCTCAAATTCATATGATGATTTAAGTAACGAGTTACTTTATCTGTCTGCACCCACATTTGGTAAGGGGCATGGAGTTGCAGTGGATTGGACAATACCTCCATACGTTGAAGTTAAGAGTATTGCTGAAATATACACTAAAGCATTACCTACTTTCGAAACACCTAGCATAACCGCAGATATTGAAAGTGAGGGGGAAAAATTACAAATATCTATGGAGGCGTTGGCAAATTTTGAAGTAGGTAGTATTGGGGAATCGCAATTAAATACCCTGATCCTATGGTATAGAAAGTGGATCCAAACCCAAAAAGTAAATGCTTCAACTCTAAAGCATAATAATCCCAATATAGAGATAAAACTAAAAGAACAGGCACGAATTCATATTGGTAAATGTGATTTAGCTTTAACGAGAATTGATGAAGGCTTGCATCTAATTAAAAGTGATGAAAAGGTTAGAAAAGCTTTTAAGTTAGCCAATAAAGCTATGTTGGTTCAGCAAAGAAGGTCACCGAAGGAGATTCGTAAAGCACTAATTATAGATAAGCAAATAGTCTTTTCTAAAGATTTTACTGAAAATCCAAATGCTAAAGGAATTTGGAGACCATTTCAAATTGGATTCCTATTAATGTGTATAAGTGGTGCTGTAAATGTAGAACATGATGAGCACGAACTTGTAGACTTAATTTGGTTTCCTACGGGTGGTGGTAAAACAGAAGCCTATTTAGGGTTGGCTGCCTTTACAATTCTCTATACCAGGCTTATCTATGATAAAAGATCTGAAGGCGTTCAGGTTTTAATGAGGTACACCCTGAGGCTATTGACTGCTCAACAACTTCAAAGGGCTGCAACATTAATATGTTGCCTTGAGGTCATTCGTAAAGAAAATGAAATTCAGGGCAAGGAATTCAGTATAGGATTATGGGTTGGAAGCAAAAATACTCCAAATAAAAGAGCACATGCAATAACTAAGTTAAATCAACTTAGAAAAAATGTTAGTAGTAAAGGTCAAATAGATAACCCCTTTCTTCTTGACCGTTGCCCGTATTGTGGTGCTCAAATGGGAGTAGTGTGTAAAGATAAACCTTTTGTCTTAGGTTATAAGAAAGATAGCATCAAGAAGACTGTGTTATTTGCTTGTGCAGATAAAGACTGTTTTTTTAATAAGGGAATTCCAGTATATATTATTGATGAAGACATTTATGACGTTAAACCCTCAATAGTAATAGGAACAGTAGATAAGTTCGCACTATTAGCTTGGGAACCAAAAATCAGAAATTTATTTGGAATAAATAGCCATGGTGAAAGGGATTTATTGCCCCCACAGTTAATTATTCAAGATGAGTTGCATTTAATAACAGGGCCTTTGGGTACAATGGTTGGGCATTACGAGCCCTTGGTTGAAGAGCTTTGCTCTTTTGAAACCGATTCAGGAAAAATTATACGGCCAAAAATTATTTGTGCGACGGCAACAACTAAAGGGTTTAATGAGCAAGTTGAACAAATTTATGGTCGTGCACATACTGAAATATTTCCGCCTCCGGGGCTAAGTGCAGAAGATTCTTTTTTCTCAAAATATGAGAGATATAGTGAAGGTGATAAGGATGGTGAACTTACTCCAGGTAGAAAATACGTAGGAATTTGTGCTCCAGGGTTAGGCTCTATTTTGACAACACAAGTCAGGTCTCATTCCGCAATGTTATTTGCTTCCAACCGTGTTGAAATTGAAAAAAGGGACCCTTGGTTAACATTATTAAGTTTTTACAACAGTATACGTGAACTAGGTGGCGCACTAACACTGTTTCAAGCTGATATCATCAGCTACTTATTAGAATTGAAAAGAAGGTATCCCAAGTTTCTCTTACCACGCTTTTTGAACGGTGGTATGGAGCTTACTAGTCGTTTAAAAGATGATGAAATACCCGCAGCAATTACTCTATTAGAAAGAGAACTAAAATATCAGCAATTTGATGGTGCTTTTTATACCAATTTTGTTGATGAACTAGATAGTTTAAAAAGCATAAAACCAGAATTAGAGCCTTATGTTCTTCCATTAATAAGCGCAATAAAAAAAAGTGGACGTTTAGAAGTAGAGGATTATATTCTTTTAGACAACCTTAGGGTCAAACTTAAAGAAAATAGTATTGAGCACCCCCAACATTATTCATCTTTATTAAAAATATTACAAGCTAGAGATGTAACACCCTTTTGTTTGGCATCCAGCATCATTGAGGTTGGAGTAGATATAGACAGATTATCTCTAATGTCGATTGTTGGTCAACCCAAAACAACTGCTCAGTATATTCAAGTATCTGGCCGAGTAGGGCGTCGCCCAAGTGAAAGGCCCGGCCTAGTCACGACAATTTATAATAATGCCAAACCGAGAGATAAGTCGCATTACGAAGAATTTAGGTCATATCATCAGAAACTTTATGCCCAAGTTGAACCTTCTTCAGTAACGCCATATTCACAACCAGCAATAGAAAGGGGGTTATCAGCCCAAATGATTGGCTATGCTCGCCAGTTTTCACCTATTGGTGCAATTCCAAGTGATATTGATATTAGTTTATTTGAACATTGGTTTGAGAGATTGTTAGAAATTAGAAAGACATCAATCAAAGATTCAGAAAAAAATGACTTGAAGAGTTACTTCGAGAAAAAGTTTTTAAAGTGGTGGAAAATTAAAGGCTTGAAGTCAACCTCGTGGGGACATTTAAAGCCAGAAACTGATCCTGAAGACAGCGACGTAATGTGTCCTCTTGGTGCGACTGGGAGAAAAAGGTTTCAATTTGAATGTCCTACAAGTATGAGAAATGTAGATGGGGAGGCTGTGGTATGGATAAATCCTCAAGCATATGAAGCCTCTGAAGAGGAGGAGTTTTTTGATGAGTGGTAATTATGGGAAATAAAAGTAAAGTTAAAACAAGAAAAGGTCAATTAATTCATACCTTTGGGACAGGGGCTATGCAAATTAATAAAGACGGTGTATCAATGATCACTTGTGGCTTAGACCATTGGTTTGAATCAGATAGTACCAAGTTCCCATTAGATGAGAGCACCATTAAAAAATTTGAATTAACCGACGAGCGTTTACAAAAAAAATTGAATGTTGATGCGTTTAGAGTTCCCCCTGATTTTATAGTTTTAGAAGACGGTAATGCTAATAGAGTTCCAATTCCAGCAAAAAGATTTCCTCTATGGCATATCTGTAGTAATACTAAATGCCAAGCGTTATCGGTTCCATATGAAGGCTCGAATTGTGAGAATAAATTATTTTGCGACAAATGTAATGCTCCGACCTTTCAATCTAGGTTTATCAGTTTATGCTCAGATGGTCATATAAGCGATTTCCCTTGGTTTGAATGGTTAAATCAACACACAGGGGGAGATTGTTCCGTAGACTCTTGTCATTTAAAGTTAGAAGGTACAGGAAGTTCATCTGTTTCCAATATCCGAGTCAAATGCGAAACATGTAAAAGTAAATCAGTTTCTTTAAAAGGAATTTTCCAAAGTGAGTCTAATGAGAAAGGACAGCTAGAATCTACTTTATCTAAAGCTGGCATTAAATGTGGTTGTAGTAGCCCTTGGTTAGGCGATAATTCACTGAATCAATGTGAAAAAGTACCTGTTGCAGCATTAAGGCAATCTACAAATGTGTATTTTTCAAAAACTGATTCTTCTATACATATTCCGTTTCAAGGAAATGGCGTACATAAAGAAGTGAATGAGTCTTTTGAGGATTTAACTGAGCAACAAAAGTCACGTGTTAACGGAGCAGGCGACTTGGGTATGAAAGTCCAAATAATGGGGGCTATATTAAATGGAAAATATAGTGATGCCAGTTTAAGAGAGTACTTTGATTTAAAAGAAAAAGGTATTGAAGAATTAGAGTGTGAAACTGAAGAGGAATACAGGTCACAAGAACGAAAATATTTTTTAGAAGGAGTTAATGAGAAAACTCTTGCTGTACGACCACAGAAAACAAGTAATTATCAAAATTGGTTATCCAAATACATCTCACATATATCACTTGTCAGAAAATTAACAGTAACCCAAACGATGTATGGCTTTGATCGTATATCACCCGGAACTAATAAGTCATACGATGACTATAAAAAAATGTTATGGGCGGATCACACTAATATAGATAAGTGGCTTCCCGCAGTGCAAAGCCATGGTGAAGGAATCTATTTAGAGTTTGATGCAAAACGCATCCAAGATTGGTCGGAAGAATACGCCAAATCCAGTGCTTTTCAAAATTTAATGCGTAAGAAAGAAGAGCATGGCTACCTAGATAAATTTGAAGATTTAACACCTGAGTTTCTGTTAATACATAGCTTTTCTCATTTATTAATAAACCAACTGATTTATGAAAGTGGATATAGCTCAGCTTCTTTAAGAGAAAGGCTGTATGTTAGTAGTAAAGATAATAATAAAATGTATGGTTTATTAATTTATACGGCGTCAGGTGACTCTGAAGGCTCTTTGGGGGGCTTAGTAAGGGTAGGACAACCGGGCAATCTTGAACCAATTATAGAAAAAGCGGTTACCAATGCATCTTGGTGCAGCTCTGACCCAATTTGTTTTGAAACGGGTCATCGTGGAGGGCAAGGGCCCAATGGTCTTAATTTAGCTGCTTGTCATAATTGTCTGCTCCTGCCAGAAACTTCTTGTGAAGTTTTTAATAGTTTATTAGATAGAATGACAATCAATGCCACCATATCAGAACTAAATGGATATTTTGACTAAATATAATGGAGTATAAAAATGCATATTATAAATCTCCCAAGAAACATTAATGCGGATACAACTCCTATTTTTTTTAATGAACTTGAAAGTAATTTTTTAACAGAAGACGTATGTATAGATTTCAACTCAGTCCAATTTTCAACGCCAATATCGATGCTTATTATTGGATCAAAATTGAGAAAGTGGCGATCTGCCAGAAATGAAAAAAAATTAAGAACTGCTTTAAAAAAGATCCAGCAAACTGAAGCAATGAGCTATTTAGGGCATTTAGGTTTTTTTGATTTCATTGGCTCTAAGAAGGATTTTGGTAGAAAAATGGGAGAAGCTAATGGTTCGGCAACCTACGTTCCAATAATTAATATAAAAAGACCAAAATTTAGCACATTAGAAATTTGGTATAGTAGTATTATTTCATCTGTTAGGGGGTTAGCAAATGTTCTAGCTGGAACTAAAGAGGATACAGAAGAACATAGATTTTATCTTTATACATTAAGAGAAATAGTAAGAAATGTTTTTGAACATTCCCAAGTAGATGAGTGCTTTATATGTGGTCAGCGTTGGTCTAATGGAAAAGTCGAAATAGCGATTGCTGATGAAGGTGTTGGAGTTTCAACTAGCTTGAGACGTTCGCATTCGATAAATAGTGAGGAAGAAGCTATACAGTTAGCCATTAAACCTGGGGTTTCAGCAACAAATAACATTATAGATATTGACAATACCTTTGATAACTCCGGATATGGCCTTTATGTACTATCAGAAGTTGTGGCAAGTTTTGGTAGTTTTACACTTGGCAGTAATTCAACACGGTTAATTAATAAATCAGGAAACGAGTCTATTGATAAGTTTACTTTTAATGGAACCTTTATTGGTATTGAACTAGATAAAACGCCGAAATATTTTTCTGATCTGTTGAAAGACATAATTACTAATGGCTGTCTCTTATACACATCTGACGCTGCC
>CAJXUT010000068.1 GCA_913061365.1 uncultured Colwellia sp. | reverse complement strand
TACGAGATTCCTCTACGTCTCGTGGGCTCGGAGATGTGTATAAGAGACAGTTATACGCCTATGGATTTTGTAGTTGATATATTATGTAAGTTTTTTAATAAAACATCAGAGCAAGCGACTGACATTATGTTAACGATTCATTACGAAGGTAAAGCACTATGTGGCACATATACGGCTGATATTGCAGAAACTAAAGTGGATCATGTTTCTCGTTACTCATTAGAACATCAACACCCTCTAAAATGTGTATTAGAAAAAGCTTAATACGAGATCATGTATTATTCACTGAAGAAATTAAAACTCAAAAGAAAATTTCGCAAGCATTTAAATTGGAGTACCTATGCTTAATAAAGACTTAGAAATTTCGCTTAACTTAGCTTTTAGACAAGCTAAAGAATCTCGTCATGAGTTTATGACTGTAGAACATCTACTGCTAGCACTTTTAGACAACCCATCTGCTATTGAAGTATTAGAAGCGTGTGGCGCTGATCTAAATACTATTAGAGCAAGTCTCCTTGAATTTATTAAAGAAACGACTCCAGTTATACCTGATGAAGAAGAAGAACGTGAAACGCAACCTACTCTTGGTTTTCAGCGTGTACTTCAACGAGCTGTTTTTCATGTGCAGTCCTCAGGTAAAAGTGAAGTTAATGGCTCTAATGTTTTAGTGGCTATTTTTAGTGAGCAAGAATCACAAGCAGCGTACATTTTGAAAAAGTCAGACGTTAGCCGGTTAGATATTGTTAATTATATTTCTCATGGTATCGCTAAAATTGAGGGTGGAGCGAATAGCTCTGCTATCGAAGAGGGCGAACAAGTTAATGAGGAAGAACCTAGAACCATCGAGAATTTCTCAGTTAACTTAAATGAAGAAGCGCTTAAAGGTAATATTGATCCGTTAATTGGTAGAGATAGTGAACTAGAAAGAGCACTACAAGTATTAAGCCGTCGTAGAAAAAACAATCCCTTACTTGTTGGTGAAGCTGGAGTTGGTAAAACAGCCATTGCAGAAGGTTTAGCAAATTTAATTGTTGCTGAGAAAGTACCTGACTTTTTGAAAAATGCCACTATTTATTCTTTAGATATGGGCGCTTTACTTGCAGGCACTAAATATAGAGGTGATTTTGAAAAACGTTTTAAAGCGTTGTTGAAAGATCTTGAGTCTGATGATAATGCTGTTTTATTTATCGATGAAATCCACACCATTATTGGTGCAGGAGCAGCATCTGGCGGCATGTTAGATGCTTCTAACCTTATTAAACCGTTACTTTCAGCGGGTAAACTTCGATGTTTAGGATCGACTACCTATCAGGAATATCAAAGTATTTTTGAGAAAGATCGTGCTTTAGCTCGACGTTTTCAAAAAATTGACATTGTTGAGCCAAGTATCGAAGATACGACTAAGATATTACAGGGTTTAAAAGATAAGTATGAAGCGCATCACGGTGTTCGCTATACAAATGCAGCTTTACGGGCAGCCGCACAATTGTCATCTAAATACATAAATGAACGCTTTTTACCAGATAAAGCAATTGATGTTATTGATGAAGCAGGCGCAAAGCAACAGCTTGTAGAGGCTTCTCAACGTAAAGAAACGATTCATAATACAGATATTGAAAACATTGTCGCTAAAATGGCTCGTATTCCTGAAAAGTCTGTATCGTCATCAGAAAAAGACAATTTAAAAAACCTTGAACGGAATTTAAAGTTGGTTGTATTTGGTCAAGATAATGCAATAGAAGAATTAACTTCTGTAATTCGTTTATCACGAGCAGGCTTAGGCAATGAAGAAAAGCCAGTAGGTTCATTTTTATTTGCAGGCCCTACAGGGGTAGGTAAAACAGAAATAACACAACAACTGGCTAAAATTTTAGGTGTTGAACTTTTACGATTTGATATGTCTGAATACATGGAGAAACATGCAGTTAGCAGGTTGATTGGTGCTCCTCCTGGTTATGTGGGCTATGAGCAGGGCGGTTTATTAACTGATGCTGTTTTGAAACACCCACATGCAGTTGTGTTGTTAGATGAAATCGAAAAAGCCCATGAAGATGTTTATAATATTTTATTGCAAGTGATGGACCATGGTACGTTAACTGATAACAATGGTCGTAAAGCAGACTTTAGAAATATTATCCTAGTATTAACTACCAATGCTGGCGTGCAAGAAACTATACGACAATCTATTGGCTTTAAACAACAAGATCATAGCTTAGATGCAATGAGTGAAATTAATAAAGTTTTTTCACCTGAGTTTAGAAATCGTCTAGATAATATTGTTTGGTTTAAACACCTTGATAACGAAGTAATTCAACAAGTAGTTGATAAGTTTATTGTTGAGTTACAAGTACAGCTCGATGATAAAGGGGTTTCATTAGAGTTAACGCGAGATGCTAAGAAATGGTTAGCAGAGCATGGTTATGATAAAGCCATGGGTGCTAGACCTATGTCTCGCTTGATTCAAGAAAAGCTTAAGAAAGAGCTTGCCAACGAACTGCTATTTGGGGAGTTAACCAATGGTGGTGTTGCTAAAGTTGGAGTGAAAAAAGATAAACTTGTCATTACTTGTGAAAGCAAACAAGAGTTGATTAGTGAAAAATAAATAATCTATCGCTAGGTTAATCTATTAAAGCTTTATTACCGAAGGGGTGATAAAGCTTTTTTATTTCTTGAGTTTATATTGATTTATTTCATAGGCAAGGTGGCAGGGGCTATTAAGCAATTAGGGTATAAAATGTTTTAAGATGATTAATAGCTCCTAATATCTTTTAAATATTGGTTAAGATAATAGTTTTAGTTTGGCTGAAAAAACAAAAAGCACCAATTTCTCGTAGCCTTTAATGTGGCTCCTCAAGCTGGACTTGAGAACCAATCAGCGACACATGCTGCTATTAGAGAGCACAGTCCATCGCTGTATTTAATGCCGTCATAAGCGTATGAACTTTAAATCGGGCAATAAAAAAAGCTACTATATCTCGTAGCCTTTAACGTGGCTCCCCAAGCTGGGCTTGAGAACCAATCAGCGGCACATGCTATTTTTAGAGAGTACAGTCCATCGCTGTATTTAATACCGTCATAAGCCTCTGAACTTTAAAGCTGGCAATAAAAAAGGCTACGATTTCTCGTAGCCTTTAATGTGGCTCCCCAAACTGGGCTCGAACCAGTGACACATGGATTAACAGTCCATCGCTCTACCAACTGAGCTATTGGGGAATAACTTTTCTTTCGATTAGTTTGTTAACCAACTTGGCTAACGGGGCGGAATAATAAAGACCTGTGCGCTTAGTGTCAACACAAAATTTAAAAAAATTGAGATATTAGTTTGTTTGCTTAATTAGCGTTCAGTAAAGTCAGTTTATCAGCACATTCTGGTAATTTTATAACCACCAGGTTTCAATTCTTTTTCTTAAAGACAAAATAGGTAGTTATCCACCATACTTGTGGATAACTATGTTAATTAATTTGTAATAATTCATTTTGTTATCGGTTTACGTAGCCTGTAGTCAAGTCAATACTTTCTTTTAAATAAATATAAAGCGTTTTATATCATATGGTTAATGTATTTATGTTGTTTTTACGCCTGTTTGGCTTAATTTTTAACCAAAGAGATATTTGACAGCATTTACTGTGCATTTCTTTGGGATTTGATTACAATAGGAAACAACAGAAAGAGCCATGCTCATCTCACTTCTAATAAAGTTTATTAATGACACCTAACAAAGTAGCTATGCAAAAGAAGCAGCCGGTAAACTTATTAAAAGATCCTGTTGCTAATACGTTAAAAAGAATGACCATTCCGATGATTTACGGAATGGTTTTGTTGATGACGTTTAACTTAATTGATACTTTTTTTGTTAGTTTACTCGGTACTCAACCTTTAGCTGCTATCAGTTTTACTTTCCCTGTAACTTTTAGTGTTATTAGCTTAATGATAGGCCTAGGGATTGGCACCTCTGCAGTTATTGCGAGATTTCTTGGGCGTGATGATCAAGAGTCTGCAAAAAATTCAGCGACAGCCGCTTTTTATTTAGCTGGCATGATTGTTATTCTTCTTTCATTTTTAGGTTTTTTATTCACTGATGAATTGTTTACCTTATTGGGTGCTCAAGCTTCCTTATTGCCGTTAATTCATGAATATATGGATATTTGGTATGTAGGTAGTGTCTGTTTGATTGGGCCTATGATTGGTAATGCCATACTTCGCGCATCCGGAGATACTAAAACTCCAAGTATGATTATGGGTGGAGCAGGGTTAATTAATGCAGTTCTTGATCCCATTTTTATTTTTGGTTTTGGTCCAGTTCCTGCTATGGGCATTCAAGGTGCTGCAATAGCAACATTTATTTCTTGGTTGTTTGGTTTAGCATTTGCGTTATTTGTATTAACTAAACAGAAAAATTTAATTCATACACATTTATTAAATGCTAAAGAATTTATCTCTTCGTGTCGTACTATCTTAAAAATAGGTTTACCTGCTGCGGGTGCTAATATGTTAACGCCTATTGCTGCGGCAATTATGACCGCTATTGCTGCAACTTATGGTGAGTCTGTAGTGGCAGGCTTTGGTGTTGGCTCTAGAATTGAATCAATTGCATGCCTACTTGTTTTAGCGCTGTCTATGACATTACCACCATTTATCAGTCAAAACTTTGGTGCAGGTCATATGCATCGAGTTAGAGATGCTTATAAAGCTTCAATTAAATTTGTATTGCTTTGGCAAATTTTGATTTATGTTTTACTCATTATTAGCGCTCCTTGGGTTGCTTCAGCCTTTGCTAAAGAAGAAAAGGTTGCCGAGATAATAGTGCTATTTATTTGGATATTGCCATTAGGATATGGTTTTCAAGGTGTAATTATCTTAACAAACTCTTCTTTTAATGCTCTGCATAAGCCGATGGTAGCTTTAATGTTAAGTTTTATTCGATTATTTATTTGTTATGTTCCTTTAGCCTCATTAGGAAGCTATCTTTACGGCTTAAATGGCTTTTTTGTTGGGGCGCTTTTAGGCAACTTGGTTATGGCGGCAATCTCTTATCGATTGTTCTCTCAGCAGTTTACTAAGGACGAATTTTTGGTTGAACAGAAAGTACAGGAAGAGTCATCTTGAAAAGTGGAGCGTTAAAAGAAACAACACCTAAGTCTTTTATATTACAATCAGAATATACTCCCGCCGGTGATCAACCCACCGCAATTAAGCAATTACTTGAAGGTATTGATTGTGGATTAGCTCATCAAACGCTACTGGGTGTAACGGGTTCAGGTAAAACCTTTACTGTTGCTAAGGTTATTGAAAGCCTGAATCGTCCAACAATGATGTTAGCACCAAACAAAACTTTAGCAGCGCAATTGTATGGGGAAATGAAAGAGTTTTTTCCAAACAATGCTGTAGAGTATTTTGTATCCTACTATGACTACTATCAACCAGAAGCTTATGTACCTACAACAGATACATTTATTGAAAAAGATGCTTCTGTGAATGAACATATCGAACAAATGCGTTTGTCTGCTACTAAGGCGCTATTAGAGCGCCGTGATGTCATTATCATTGCTTCTGTTTCTGCTATTTATGGTTTGGGTGACCCTGACTCATACTTAAAAATGATGTTGCATATCAGTCAAGGGGACATTATCAACCAAAGAGATATTCTGCGTCGACTAGCAGAGCTTCAATACACACGTAATGATGTCGCTTTTGCAAGGGCAACGTATCGAGTACGTGGCGATGTTATTGATATATTTCCAGCAGAATCTGATCGTTTAGCCTTAAGAGTAGAACTCTTTGATGAAGAAATTGAACGTATAAGTCAATTTGATCCTTTAACGGGACAAGTTGAGCGAAAATTGGCACGAGTTACGGTTTACCCTAAAACACATTATGCAACGCCAAGAGATAAAATTTTAGCTGCTGTTGATAAAATCAAAATTGAGCTTAAAGAGCGCTCACAATTTCTTAAAGATAATAATCGCTTGGTTGAAGAGCAACGTATATCGCAGCGTACTCAATTTGATATTGAAATGATGACTGAACTGGGTTATTGCTCAGGTATCGAAAATTATTCACGCTATTTATCTGGTCGTCGTTCTGGTGAAGCTCCACCGACGTTATTTGATTATTTGCCTGATGATGGTTTACTTATTATTGATGAGTCTCATGTTACTGTGCCACAAATAGGCGCTATGTATAAAGGAGACAGGTCACGTAAAGAAAATTTGGTTGAATACGGTTTTAGGCTACCTTCTGCACTTGATAATAGACCAATGAAGTTTGAAGAGTTTGAAGCGCTATCACCGCAAACTATTTATGTATCAGCAACACCAAGTAATTATGAAATTGAAAAATCAGCAGGAGATATTGCTGAACAAGTTGTACGTCCAACAGGTTTACTAGATCCACAAATTGAAGTGCGACCAGTAGCAACACAGGTAGATGATTTACTTTCTGAAATTAACAAACGTTTACCTTTAAATGAACGGGTACTAGCGACTACCTTAACTAAGCGAATGGCAGAAGACTTAACTGACTATTTAGATGAGCATGGGATTAAAACCCGCTATTTGCATTCTGATGTTGATACTGTTGAACGAGTTGAAATAATTCGAGATTTTCGTCTAGGTAAGTTTGATGTATTAGTTGGAATTAACTTATTACGTGAAGGCTTAGATATGCCTGAAGTGTCGTTAGTTGCAATTCTTGACGCAGATAAAGAAGGCTTTTTACGCTCAGAGCGCTCTCTTATTCAAACTATTGGTAGAGCAGCACGAAATATTAATGGCAAGGCCATTTTATATGCTGATAGAGTGACAAAATCAATGGCTAAAGCGATTGATGAAACTGAACGTCGACGAGAGAAACAGCATCAAAATAACCTTGATAATAATATTACCCCTAAAGGTGTTGTTAGAAAAATTACGGATGTGATGGATGTTGGGGACTTTAGTGAATCAAAAGAGCTAGACAAAGTGGCTGAGCGACATGCTAATTATCAAGCGCTTACAACAAAAGAAATTGACAATAAAATTGAGCAGCTTGAAAAAGAGATGTTTTCACATGCACAAAACTTAGAGTTTGAACAAGCTGCTTCAATTAGAGATGATATTGCTAAACTTAGAGCTCAACAACTTTCTACTTAACCTCGTATTGTAGAGTGAATTTACCTAAGATCCATAATAGAGTAATTGCCTAGAATATCGGCAACTGCATCACTATTACAGTGACTAAGGTGACTAATATCTTCGATGATCTTATCTTGAATATCGACAGGAAATAATAATAATTGCTCAAGATACATATGTGCTTGAGTTTCATTGTTTGCGTCAATCATTTCTTTCAAACACCGCGCTTGGCACGTCCACGTGGAAGCCATAACCGATCCTTATTAATTCATTAGACACCCATTAAGTTTAGACTATCAATTAAAAAGGGTTATAAAAAAAACAACTTAAAACTGAACGGAGAAGTGATAAATATTCTATAGGATTAAAGTAATTGATATTCAATAGCTTTCTTGGATGCGTTTGACGAAGATACATTAATTGAATCATATTCATCAAAATACTTGAGAAAATAGTGACGTAATTTATGAATATCTATAACCTAGTCGCGTTGTTTTTATTTTCCGCAATGGGGGCACTTGGTACTATGTTGTCCCTGCTTTAATTGGTTGATACTACGCTGTAATTCTTCAGGCTCTATTTCTAGCTTATCAGCCAAAACTTCTAACGCTTGATATTCTTCTTTATCAATATAACCGTCAGTTAATGCATTGCTTATTTGAGAGTCTAACTTTGTTTTACGTTCACGTAATTCCTCCCCAAAACGTGCCGCTAACATTGCTGCAGGTAAGGCAACTAACCCAACACCTACCAACATGATAAAGGTTGAAATGGCTTTGCCAATGCCTGTAATAGGTACTACATCACCGTATCCAACTGTGGTCATGGTCACAACCGCCCACCAAAAAGATTGAATAATACTGCCAAAAACATCTGGCTGTACTTTTCCTTCAACTGAATGCATTAAACTAGCTGCAATAATGATTAAAAAAACCATTACCATCATTGCGGCGCTAATACTTTTTAGCTCTTTAGAAATGACATTAATAAAAATGTTAAAGCCTTTAAAATAGTGAGTAAGCTTTAATAACCTTAATACTCTTAATAAACGTAGAGTTCGTAAGTCAATGGTAAAGAATAGGGCGATAAGGAAAGGTAAAATGGCAATTAAGTCAATTAATGCCATTGGGGTAAATATATAACTAGTGCGAGCTTTGAATGCTGATGTAGAACGGTATTTTGGACTTTCTATACAGCACCAAACTCTTAATAAATATTCAACACAAAAAATAGATAAAGAAATGAATTCAAATACGGCAAACTCTTGATGAAATGTTTCATGATAAGCAGGCTCAGATTCAAAAATAGCCGCAATAACATTAGTTACAATCAAAATGATTAAAAACAAATTGATTGCTTTGGCAGTGAAGTTTTTTCTCGTTTCACTTTCAAGTAATTGATATGTTTTAAATCTTAAAGACACACCTGAAGTGAGTTTGTTAGGTAAAATATCAGCCATAAAGTTATTTAATTTTTGTTAAGATGAAATAGCTTAATTAAAGAGTATGTCACTCGTATGCAATTGGATCTACCATTTTATTTTCGCTAAAAGCTTCTAATCTCTCTTGGCAAGAACCGCATTTACCACAGGCTTTTGTTCTTCCATTATAGCAGGTCCAAGTATTACTATAATCTAAGCCCATTCTTAATCCATCGGCTAAAATTGCAGTTTTATTAACTTCTAAATAAGGGCTAAAAATTTCAACACTTTCATAGTTAGCTATTTGGCAAACATCATTCATCTTTTGTACAAATTCAGGTCGACAGTCTGGGTAAATAGCATGATCACCACTATGAGCACCATAGTAAACCTGAGAAGCGCCTACTGATACGGCATAGCCTACCGCTAATGATAATAAAATCATATTGCGATTAGGTACTACGGTCGATTTCATATTCTCACTTTCGTAATGCCCCTCAGGGATATCAATATCATCGGTTAATGAAGAACCGGCTAGTAACTGATTGATGGATGAGATATCAATTACTTTATGATTTATTTCTAATGATTTACATACATTACTAGCACACTCTAGTTCTTTTACATGTCGCTGCCCGTAATCAAATGAAAGTGCGTAAACTTCTTTATTATCTGCTAATGCGCGATTAAGTACGGTAAATGAATCCATGCCACCGGAATAGATCACAACAACTTTTTCAGCCATTCCTTTTTTTGTCATAGCTTTTTCTGTCATAGTAAGGTCTCTTAAAAATAAATAAGGTATAATCAATGGCATTATTTTACTTGATTAATATCACAGGCAAAAGCACAAATTATAATGATTGAATACAAAATCAACGAACTATTTGAAACGATACAAGGTGAAGGTTCTTTTACAGGCCAACCATCAATATTTATACGTTTACAAGGCTGTCCTGTTGCTTGTTCGTGGTGTGATACTAAGCACACATGGGAAACAGAGGCAACAGATGAAGTAAGCCAAAATATCATGTTAACTAAAACGCAAGAAACTTCGCAGTGGGCAGCGATGTCAATAGAGAGTATTTTAGCGCTGGTGAAGCAAAAAGGCTTTCAAGCTAAACATATCGTGATAACAGGTGGCGAGCCGTGTATGGTTGATTTAACGCCGTTATGCGATGCGTTTGAATTACAGGGCTATAGTTTACAAGTGGAAACGTCAGGTACTTTTGAAATTAATGTTTCAGCTAATTGTTGGGTAACAGTTTCGCCGAAAATTAATATGCGTGGCGGTTACCCTATTTTAAATAGTGCTATGCTGCGTGCTAACGAAATTAAACATCCTATCGCTACTGAACAGCATGTGAATGATTTAAAAGAGTTATTGATAGAGCATGATATTAAAAATACGCCCATATATCTTCAGCCAATTAGTCAGAAATCAAGAGCAACAGAGTTAGCTATTGCAACCTGTATCGCTAATAATTGGCGATTATCAGTACAAGTTCATAAATATTTGGGCATAGAATAATCTACTTAAATCAGCCTTCGTAAAGCCTTGCTAATTAGTGTATAACCGTATTAATAAGGCTAAGTTTCCTGATTAATATAGACTTTAGGGACACGTGCTGACACACAAGTAAGCAATTCATAATTGATTGTATTCATATGTTCGGCTACTAGCTCTACACTTAGATTTTCACCCCATAATTCAACTACATCACCTAATTTTACCCCAGTTAACTCGGTGATATCGATCGTGATCATATCCATTGATACCCTTCCAGCTAATGGTGCAAGTTGATTATTAATAAATACAGGTGTGCCAGCTTGAGCATTTCTTGGGTAACCATCAGCATAACCAATGGCAACAGTTGCAATGACGGAATCTCGCTTAGCTTGCCAACTTTCTCCGTAGCCAACGGACTCACCTATTGCTAAATTTCTTATCGCAATAATGGTTGATTGTAATGTCATTACTGGTGCTAATTCTATGGGCATATTTTTAGCGGGTGTAGGGTTTGTGCCATATAAAGCAAGACCGAGTCGGTTAAAGTCGTCATGACTTTGGGGCCAGTTAATGATTCCAGCAGAATTGGCCAAACTTATTTGACAAGAATATTTTTGGGCAAATGATCTTAAACAAGCGATTTGATCTTGTGTCTTTAAATTATCAGCTTCATCGGCACTAGAGAAATGTGAACAAATAACTAAGCCTTGTTTTTGCTCAAGTGTTAAGTTTGTTAGCATTTCTTTTGCAGATTCAGGAGAGAAACCTAGCCTATTCATACCAGTATCAATTTTCAGCCATAATTTTTCGGTATAGTCAGGATGATGCTTTAACCAAGAAACTTGTTGTTCGTTATGTAACATAAGCCAAAAATTATGTTGTTTTGCTAAGGAGAAGTCTTTTTCATCTAAAGGACCTTCAAGAATCAAAATAGGTAAAGTGATGCCTGCTGTTCGTAAAACAATTGCCTCATCCATAAATGCGACGGCAAAAGCGGGTACTTGCGAATGGAGACTTTTAGCTACCTCTATTGCACCATGACCATAGGCATTTGCTTTAATAACCGCAATAGTTTTACTGTGTGGGGCTAAGTTAGCAATGTTTTGGTAGTTACTTTTTAAGGCAGATAAATTTATAATTGCTTGAGTTTTTCTTGAACGATATAACATAGTACTTTACTGGTAATAGCATTTTTTTGAATTATATCATGCTTCTATTATGAGTATAGTTTAAAGTTATATAAGGTGTTTTTTCTATTTCAATATCAGTTTGTTGTTTCTATGTATTTATGGGAATAATGTTTTTTGATTCTGATCTAAGTAAGGTAAATCATAAGGTTAATTATGAATAAAGAGTTAATTCAAAAGCAATCGACATTAATTGAAGAACTTAAAACAATAACGACGGAAGGACAAAACTTAAATACGTTAGATATTGATCTACTTGATGCTACGGGTGTTCTCGAAAAAATTAATGAAGAAGATCAAAAGATTGCGAACGTTGTTAAAGCTATTATTCCTGAAATTGCTAAAGCGGTAGATAAAATTGTTGATGCATTTGCTCAAGGCGGTCGCTTAATTTACATCGGTGCAGGTACTAGTGGTCGTCTTGGTATTCTTGATGCGGTTGAATGTCCACCAACGTTTAGTGTTAGTGATAAGCAAGTGTTGGGTATACTTGCCGGTGGTGATAAGGCCATTAAAAAAGCAGTTGAAGGAGCTGAAGACAATGAACTTCTGGCTATTGAAGACTTAAAACTAGCTCAATTATCATCGCAAGATGTATTAGTTGGTATTGCTGCAAGTGGTAGAACTCCTTATGTTCTTTCTGCAATGAATTATGGTAAAACCCTTGGGGCAACAGTTGTAGGGTTGAGCTGTAGTTATAACGAAAAATTTGATCGGGCTAATGATATTAACTTGTGTGCTGTGGTTGGCGCTGAAGCTTTAACGGGCTCCACAAGAATGAAATCTGGCACGGCACAAAAACTAATTCTTAATATGCTAACCACAGCCAGCATGATTCGAAGTGGTAAAACTTATCGTAATTTAATGATTGATGTAAATGCCACTAATGAAAAACTCTATGCTAGAGCCGTAAGAATTGTGATGCAAGCTACGGAATGTGATTATCAATGTGCAAAAGCAGCATTGGATATCGCGAATAATAATACTAAGTTAGCAACCTTTATGGTGTTAACCGGTTTAGATGTAGATAGCGCGAAAGCCTCCTTATTACAAAATAAAGGTTTTTTACGAAAGGCCATTAAGCAATCCGTAAGTGCAAAGTAATAATAATTGAGGTTTGGTTATGGCTCGTCTTTGTTTGAATAAACCTTGTAAATTAACTGTGATTTTTTTGATATTATCTCAGTTTCTTTTCGCTTGTAGTGCTACTTCTGCCATTAACACCAATCAACAAGCAACAGCAAACAACAAAAATATTATTACGGGCGCAGAACAAATAAAAGATTTCTTGCCTACATTAAAAGGTAAAAGGGTTGGCTTAGTCGTTAACCAAACATCAAAAATAGCTAATCAGCACTTAGTTGATGTACTTATTGCTCATCATGTCAATATTGAGGTGATTTTTGCTCCTGAACATGGCTTTCGTGGTAATCATGATGCAGGAGAAAAGTTTAGTTCTAGTGTTGATAAAAAAACTTCGATTCCTTTAATTTCGATTTACGGTAAAAGTAAAATTCCTCCCGTAGAGATTATGGAAAATCTTGATGTGATTATTTTTGATATTCAAGATGTTGGCGTTCGCTTTTATACTTATATTAGTTCTATGCATTATATGATGAAAGCTTCTGCAGATGCGGGTGTTAGTTTTATGGTGTTAGATAGACCAAACCCAAACGGGAGTTTTGTTGATGGGCCTATACTTGAGTCTGAATTTTCCTCATTTGTTGGTATACATGAAATTCCTCTATTACATGGTATGACTATCGGCGAATTAGCATTAATGTTTAAAGGGGAAGGTTGGCTTAATGGGACAACAAGCTTAGAGTTAACTGTTGTGGCTATGGAAAATTATCAACGCACAATGGCTTACTCACTCCCAATAAAACCGAGTCCCAATTTACCTAATGATATTGCTATTAACCTCTATCCTTCGCTAGGATTTTTTGAAGCGACTCCTGTTAGTATTGGTCGAGGAACTGACTTTCCTTTTCAGGTGATTGGTCATGATAATATCTCGATAGGCAATTTTAATTTTATGCCGGTATCAACTCCTGGAGCAGCACTAACACCTAAACTAATGAATAAACAGCTACTCGGAGAAGACTTGCGCCAAAGTGAGGTAAGGGGAGTCAATTTGTCTTTTATTATAAAGTGGCATAAAGCATTTCAATTAGCAGATACTGAATTTTTTACGCATGCTAATTTTATGGATAAACTGAGCGGTACTGATAAGTTAAGAAAAGCGATTGAAGCGGGTAAAAGCGAGCAGGAAATTAAGCAAAGCTGGCAATCTGACATACTTAAATTTAAACGTTTGAGAAAACCTTACTTGTTGTATAACGATTTGTAATCAATATGGATAATCATAGGGAGATAACCGTGAACTATAGTTTTAAAAAATACGTGACAAGCATTTCTTGGTTATTCCTAAGTGTTTTATTAACTAGCTGCACGTCAAATACTCTACCTATAGATGATGTCTATTCCACAAATTATGATCACCGCATAAAACTTTTGATTATGCATAATACGCAAACTAATTATCAAAACTCACTACAAAAATTAGTGAATAAAGGCAGTGTTAGTTCACATTATTTGCTACCTCAATCTCATGATAAAACTTACCTTGATGATGAACTGAGTGTCATAAAATTGGTAAACGAAAGCGAAAGTGCGTGGCATGCAGGTAATAGCTATTGGCAAGGCATAACGACCATTGATGCACAGTCTATTGGCATTGATATTGTTAATTTGGCTACATGTTCTTATTTATCGAAAGTCCCTAGTTTAAAAAATAAAGAGCAAGAGACTTTACAAAGCAAACTAGTACAAAAGCAGATGTGTTTTTATCCAGATTACGACTCTAAACAAATTGATTTATTAATTAAGCTTTCAAAAAAGATATTGAAGAAAAACCCTGATATTTTACCAACCCATATTCTTGGTCATAGTGATATTTCCCCACAGCAAACAAATGAACCCGGACCTCGTTTTCCTTGGTACCAGTTATATCAAGCAGGTATAGGAGCTTGGTATGCAGAAGAAACTGTACTTAAATACTGGCAATTATTTGATAACAAAATGCCGACTATTGGGCTTGTTCAACAAGCATTACATCTTTATGGCTATGATATTAAGGAAACAGGTGAGCTTGATGAACAGTCACAAGCTGTACTGAATTCTTTTCAAACACATTTCTTACCGTGGCAAATAACCAATAGAGCAGATGAGCAAACAGTGGCGACGTTATTTGCGCTAATAGAAAAATATCATCCTAAACAGCTCGAAGGCTTATTAGCCAATTATAAGCATGAACCTCTTCCAATTAAGGAAAATTCGGTAGTTACTATTCAAAAAGGGCAAATAGATAAAACTTTTCCGCAACAAAGTCGTAGTACAAGGTCACTGGTTAATGACCGCGCTATTTTTAAAAGTTATCAAGGGCGAGGGGAAATTATTATTGATAACCACGATGCTACATCAGCAGATATTTTTATTAATGGTGAAAAGTTGAGTATTGCAGCCGCTTTACAAGCCCATAATAGTTATCAGTACTCATTACAGAAACGCACTAAGAATGGTGACAATACATTAAGAGTTGAAAATGTATTGCCTGAAGGGGCTAATGTTAATATCACTATTCCCTACCCAAAATTAGAAGAGAAATCATTACAATACCAACACCGATTTACACAAGTAGATGCATTAATTGAAGATGATATTAACAAAGGCTTTCCTGGCGCAGTATTGGTAGTAGTCAAAGATGGAAAAATTATTAAGAATAGCGCCTATGGCTACGCTAGAAAGTTTGCAGATGGAGGGAGTTTACTTGCAACGCCTGTAGATATGACCACAAATACTTTATTTGATATTGCCTCAAATACTAAGATGTTTGCCACCAATTTTGCATTGATGAAATTAGTGAATGAAGGGAAGTTAAATATCCGTTTACCTATTCATCATTATTTACCAGAGTATCTTGGTGAAGGGCGAGATTTACGTACCGTAAAAGATATTCTTACGCATAATGCGGGATACTCACCACAAGTAAAATTTTATACACGTGAGAATAGTTTAGGGGAGAAGTTCTTTTCTCATCATGCAAAGAAAACAAAAAAACTGATATTAACACAAGTACCCTTTGCTACTAGGCGCGCTACAAAACGTATGTATAGCGATACAGACTATATATTATTAGCAATGATCATAGAAAAAATTACAGGCATGCCGTTAGATGTTTTTGTTGAATATCATATATATCATCCACTAGGACTGAAAAACACAGTATTTAATCCACTGAAAAAAGGCTTTCGAAAAAACCAATTTGCAGCAACAGAAATTTACGGTAATACACGAGATAATCGTATCTATTTTGAAAATGTACGAACAAATGTATTACAAGGTGAAGTTCATGATGAAAATGCTCATCATTCGTTAGCCGGTGTTGCTGGACATGCAGGGCTTTTCTCAACGGCTGAGGATTTAGCTGTTTTAGCACAAGCATTGTTGAATCGTGGCGGCTATGGAAATAAACACTTATTTTCAGGTAAGGTTGTTGATCAGTTTATTAAACCAGACGACGGAAATGGCACATTTGGTTTAGGTTGGCGTCGTGCTAATAATGGTGATAGAAAGTGGCACTTTGGCCCTTATGCAAGTCCTTCTGCGTACGGACATACTGGGTGGACAGGTACCGTAACCGTAATAGATCCCGAACATGATTTAGCCATTATTTTATTGACGAACGCTCGTCATAGTGAAATTGAGGGGGGAAAATTTGCTTATCAATTTAAAGGCAAGCAATTTGAAACAGGAAAGTATGGAAGTATTATATCGTTAGTCTATGAAGCGGTTTTAAATAATTAATTCGCTAAATAATTTGAAATAAGGTTAACTGATGCCTTATCTATGAGCCTTGAATAGTGAATTCAAAGATAAGGCATATTGCTGTCTCTTATACACATCTCCGAGCCCACGAGACGTAGAGGAATCTCGTA
>CAJXUT010000067.1 GCA_913061365.1 uncultured Colwellia sp. | reverse complement strand
TACGAGATTCCTCTACGTCTCGTGGGCTCGGAGATGTGTATAAGAGACAGATTTTTTATTAGCTAATACTGAAACAGATTCCCTCGAACATAATTACATCTAATTAATCATTGCCTATTACTTTTAAATATCTGACTTCATTAAGTTATTATCTCCCCAGATCTTTTAATATTTTAAGATCACTACGTTCTATTTCTTGGGCGTAAATAGCTGTTGGTTTATCAGCGATGTTTGAATACAAAATCACCTTACTATCTGTTATTTGTATGCCGTACTTACCTGATTTAAAGTAAATGCCTCCGGGGTATCGTCCAGATGTTGATAACCAATTTGCTCTATTTTGTACTAGCCATGTTTTTAATAAGCTATATTCCGAATCTTTTGCAGTTAGCTTAACTTTCTGTTCACTATTACTACTTGATAATACGGTTATTTCTTCGTCAAGATTTACATCAACTGACTTACTACAGCCAACTAGCACCAATAGAAGTGTTAATACCACTAGAATATTTTTTTTCATTTATTATCGTCCAATCAATTAATATAAAAATTAACTAAATATTTTATTATTTTACTTTAACCAAAAGTATATTTATAACCTTGATAAATATCAAAGTTATGACACTTTTTTGATGATTATATATTGTCTAATTAAATAATAATTATTGAGTAACTTTGGAGGGCTCTAACGTAGATTAAAATTTATTTTTAAAGACAACATCTTGCTTATCTTTTTGTTTATTCCACGCCATTTTTTTCAGCTCTGGTTCATCTAAAAACTCATTCACATAACCAACACAGAGATAGCCAACCAATTCACTATCTTGTGGCGCATTAACAGCCGCTTTCACTTTCTGTGGATCAACAATACTTACCCAGCCAATGCCAACATTTAATGCCCTAGCCATTAGCCACATATTTTGAATAGCACAAACAACGCTAAACCTTCCCATTTCGGTCATGCTTGTTTGCCCTAAAACAGGCGATTGTGATGGTTGATAAAATACAGCAATGTTTACGGGCGCTTCCTTTATTCCTTCCAGTTTCAATTTTTTATATTGTTGCTTTTTTTGATCAGAAAATAAGTTAACAGCATGTTCGGTTTGTTCACAAAAACTGTCATATACTTTTTGCTTTATACTTTCTTCTTCGATCACCACAAATTGCCATGGTTGAGAATACCCTACAGAAGGAGCTAAAAGTGCAGCATCAAGCAGCTGCTCAATAACGTCATTTGGAATTTTTTTGTCAGAGAATCGATTACCACGAACATCACGTCGATGACGCATAATCTCATTTAACAAAATACTATCTGATGGTTCAAATATTTTATTCATCACAGTCTAATTTTAATAACCTTAAGAAAATTGATTTGCTGTAAAAATGTATGAATAACAGCAAAACTAATTTCCTTATAAAAATTAAGCTTGTTCATATCAATATGTTGAAAACTAATCGCTACTGATCAAAATAAGTTTTCCTGTTTTGGGATCTTTATAGACTTGCCCTAAAGACTGCATACCATTCTCTTTGCCTTTTAGTGCTTTATCAAGAGAATCTGGCGCTTCAATCAATTCATTACCTGCTGTCACTTCTATTTTAGTGTTAGAGGTTGGTTTAATAGATAAGTGTTCTTGTAGCTCTCGACTCTGTGCTACAAGCGCTAACATCAGTCCTAATGCGAACACTAGCATAACGTCCATAATGTTAGCAAAGCCTGCCAGCGGATCACTATCTTGTTCCGAAAAATGACTTGATTGCCATGAGGGTCTTTTTTGCATTGTTATTCCTACTGTACCCTTGGGTGCGATTGCAACTTTTGCCAAGTATTTTCATACCAACGTCTTCTAATACGGCCAATGATATAAGCGACTAAACCAACGAATAAGCCAATAACAGTTGTATCAAACGCAACCGTTAACGCTGTTGCTAGAATATCAATATTCCCTGTTCCTAATGCTGTTAATCCTGGACCAAGAGGAATTAACGTCCCCATTAAACCTAACACAGGACCAGAACGAGCAAGTAAATCGACACGTTCCAACCTTTTTGTCGCATGATGCTGAAATTTTTGTTCAAGTTCAGATTGATACTGACTATTTTCTCCAACAGTTTTGCTTACTGAAGTTATATTGCCCTGAGTAAAAGTATTCAACGTGCAATAGCACTCTGCACATGCTTGACCAAATTCCCATAGGGTTGCAAGCAGTGCAATAGCTAAAGCAATGATAACAGGATATAACAACCAACTAACGAGTTGATGCAATGCGCCTAGTAAAATACCGTAATCCATATCACATCCTATTTATGTAAATTTTCAATCGCGTTTGTCGCAGAGATTTGTTCAACCGAGGTGTTTTTTAGTAAGCGTTTTGATTGAACAATACCTCGATAAAACCCTGCAAAAACGAATAACACAAGAACTACTGCTAGCCACCAATACCAATCACTTTGCATACTTTTTGTTTGTTGGCTATTTTCATCCGCTTCTGTTAACTCAGTTTTTTGCACTTCTGGTATAGCCTCTTGTTGAGATAAATCGTTTTGCTCAGTTATGTTAATTTCAGCAATACGGTGTACTTCTGTTACAACAGGCTTTTGTTCTAGTGAAGTGCCTTTCGCAGCAGAAATCGCCTTGGCAATATCTTGCCATTGCTCCGCTGACAGATACTGCGCTAACCAAGGCAACATTGGATTATCAGGGTCAGTGTGGCCACTAGCGGGTAAGCCATTACTTTTAATTAATTTCGCAAATTGACTTGCCAGATCTTCAATATTTTTTTGATCAGCAGACCAAAACTCCTTATTCACTGCAACAAGCATAATGGCCAGCATATTACTTTTTACATGGGCGTTATGACCTTTTTCTAAAAACTCATCTAACTGTAAGTTATAACGATCTTCCATATAAACCGCTTTCACTTCTTCCCATGCCCAATCGCCCACTAATGTCGGGTTAGTAACCTGCCAACCCCAAAGATATTCAAGAAATTCACTGCCCATAGTACGAGCGCCTGCATAGCCATGTTTCATTTGTCCTTTTAACCACTCAGGATTTAAAAAGCGACCACGAAGCTCTTGCTTCAATGCCTGTCCTAATTGCTTTGTTTTAATATTATTAGGATCAGCATGGTCAATAACAAAATTATTAGGGGCTTTTCCTGTTAAAGATTCAACGGCTAAACTCAAGCCACCTAAATAATCAAAAGCATCATTGTTATCAAGTAAGCCATACAGATTGCTTGAACGTCCAAAATAGGTATTTTCAACATCTGATAGCAGTCGCTTAAATGCCCCTTGAGCAGGTTTGCCAAAAGCACCGTGACTATAACTATGCCCTAAACGACGTGTATAAACTTTAGCCAGCTCAGCTCTTTTTTCCCAAGCACCTGAACGCTCTACTAAACGGTTTATGCCTGCACCGTAACTACCAGGTGCATCACCAAAAACTCGCAAACTTGCTGTAACACCTGCACCTTTGGCATCATATCCGTTGGCTAATAATTCTCGTGCTTGTATAACCCAATGGGCAGCTACTTGGTTTGTTTTAAGTGATTCGCTACCGCCTATCGCTTCTTTTCCTAATGCAACAAGCGCGTGCGATAGTGCCAAACTTAATGCTGGAAAATCTTTTTTAATGGTGTCTGAGCTTGCATCTAATGCCATGAGGGTAGCATTATCAAGTAGAAGCATTTGTTGTCCGTACAAGTCACGAAATAGCCCTGATGTGGTAAAAACCATATCTCGGCGAACACGGCTCGCATCTGCGGATAAGTTCTGATGTTTAAGCCCTTTAACCAAGCCTCGGCTATTCCAGACAGGCTCTAAACCTAACATATCTAAACCAAAGGCAATCATAACACCTTCATCACGAACTACATCTGAAGCCCAAAGGATCAAGGCTTCTCTTTTATCTGGATTTTGATGATTATTCTTGCGTGCCGATAAGGCCATTTCTTTACCCAGTTGCCATGCAGTTCTACTGGGAATTAAAGAGCTGTCTAAGGCATAAAAATTTCTTCCTGTTGGCAAACTCGCCGGGCTTCTAATGGGATCATTTCCTTGCCCCGGCATAATATAACCACCACTTAAACCATTAAGTAATGCGTTCATTTCAGCTTGTGGTGAAGCACCCAACTTATTGTGTAAGTCTTTTTTTAATTCAACATTGCTAACTTCATTTTTTGACAGCATTGAATCTAACATCATCTCTATTGCATTATCTTGCCAGTCTTGTCCAAAAATATGTAAGCCCAGTGGCATAAAGCGCTCTTGCAAATCAGTCAGATAATGGCCAACTTCATGTACCATCATATCGTCATCTACTTCTTCAAAACTAATGCCCATAACGGCCAATTCTGCAGACATTGCTTGTGCTAACTCTTCTTTTAATTCTAACGCCTCCACTTTATCTCTAATTTGCTGTACTAATCTTTTAGCAACAACATCATTACCACTGCCATGGCTGGCTTCGAAGCTTTCAATGAGTTGTCTCAGTTGTAAAAGTTGATCATAAAGCGGAGTACTTGCTAAGGGTGGCGTTAAGTGATCAATCATAACTGCTAAGCCACGGCGTTTAGCTTGTATTCCTTCTCCAACACCATCAACAATATAAGGATAAATACCCGGTAAATCTCCAGCAATAATACGAGAATAATCATCTTGTGCCAGACCAACAGATCTTCTAGGCAAAAATTCATAGGTTGAATGACGGCCAAGATGTACTAAAGCATCAACCTGAAATATATCCTGTAAATAATGATAAAATGCTAAATATTGATGAGGTGGTGGAAATGCTAAGTTTGCATGAAGTAACTCTTCGTTAATCTCCCAACCTCTAGGCGGTTGTGGTCCAATGAAAATGTTTCCAAAGGTTAACCCTGGTAATAATAACTCTCCTTGATACGTCATAACATTACCTGGTGCTTCTCCCCAGCCCCCTAATCCTTCAATACCTGTATTTTGTAATGCTGTAATCAGGCTAGGTGCCTTTTGCATACATTTTGTGATCGAATTTTTACTAATAGCACGCTGGTAACATTGCGCTAATTGTTCAAGTAGAGATAGCGCTCTAGTTCGGCCTTTATGATCAACACCTTCAAGCAAATGATGCATTTCTTCCATTGTATGATGAAGTGCGTCAGCGGCTAACTGTGGTTTTTTTGCTGCAATAGCTTTTGTTAATTGTTCATGTAATAAACCAAATGGACCTTGTACCATTTCTCTTTTAACCGTATCAGGCAATGTAGAAAACCATTGGTTATATTGTTCAGCTGATAATCGATTAATGTCTTTGCTCATTTTTTTTAACGCTTGAGCATCTCGCGGTAGATTAATGCCGCGAGCTTGCATCATGTCAAGTAATGCTTCTTGAGACTGAGGTAACTTTCCAGTGTTGTAACCCGCAGCTTTCAACTGCTTAAGTATTTGAAAAAGTGACGTGGGTACATCAAGGTTATCAGCCCCAATATTATGACGCCCAGGAGGATGATTATAATAAATAATGCCTACACGTTTATCGGCATTATTTTTTTGTTTTAATGTATGCCATCGATTCACACGAGTCAGTAAAGCATTAATACCTTCGACCTCTTCGGTAATACCTTGAATACGAATACCTGTATATTCATCAATATAAGGAATACCCGCAGTGGCAATAATCAATGGTTGGCTCGCCCCTTGTAGTTCAGGCATAGCGACTTGATAATAAACTTTTTCCTGTGCTAAACCATCAGAAGACAGTTGGCGCTCTATTTTTGTACGATCTCGTAGTTTTATTGCTTTAATTATTGGTACATTTAGCTCTTTTAGCGTACTAATAACAGCTTCTCGCCCTTCACCACCACCAATAACAAAATCTTGTAACATCACTACAGCACTCAATTTATGCTTTACTTTAAGAAGCTCTTTTGCAGCTTCAACACCAGCTTTTCCCCAAGACGCAAGTGCAGCTAAACATTGGCTATTATAATTTTTTTTAGCTAACTGACACAGATGACTTAACAGTTTTGCATCCGCAGGACGACCACCACCAGCATGATCAATAATTGCAATTATTGGCTGCGATTCAGTTAATTTCCCAAGTGCTAAAGTAGTTAATTGATTATGAAAAGTATCGTTAACAAACCAGCGTAATTGCGACATAGGCATAGGCTGATTACTTAATAAATTCTCACCTAGCTGATTAAAAAACCAAGCGAACATTTCAGCGCTATTATGACTTCCTCCTGCTTTCCAATATGCACGAGCTTGAAGCCAAACTTGTTGGCGAGGGAATTGTTTAATTTGCTTAGTAATATCTTGTTGAAAGTTTTTACCCAACTGAGCTTTAGCAATAGTACGTAATTGGGCCAAGTTTGGAAATAAGATTAAACCTGAAAATTGACTTAGCGCGACAATACGATGATCACTATTGATAAACAGTTTAGGTTTTGTATATTTTTCTAAGAGTGCTTTCAGATTTGAAACACTACTTCCATAAAGGCCAAAACCTAAAATAGCACGAGATTTTTTGATTAATTCTAATCTCTGTGCCATTGATAATTGCCACAATTGCACATCACTTCGCGCTTTAATTCTTAAATGTTCTTTATCTGGATGAGTAACATAAAATAATCGCGCAGCTTCGGCGATGGTTTCGGCATTTCTTTGTGAAGTAAGTACTAATAAATATTCTTCATCATTAGCAGCCCAACTAAACTGGCTTATTAATAAAAAAAATAAAGATATAACGCGCATAAATTCTCTTTGGATTAACAAAAAATTTGATTCGAGAATTTACATTCAACAGAAAATCTACATTGATAAAAATGTGAAATAATAACTGAACAACATCAAGTATTCTCGCTCGATAAAGGTGGTTTTTTCTGTATCATGTATCTGGCTTATATTGATAAATCAATATTTACAGTTGCGAGAACAGCTCCGGATTTTTAGTTTATTCATTGAATAACTAAGTACAGGATTCCATGATTTTTTCACACTCAAAGTATAATTTAAGCGCTTAGTACAGTAACCGAGGCTATTTGTACAGATAGCATTAGTTCTTGTCAAATTAATTATAAATAATATAACCACAGCTATTTAGAGCTTTCTGAAGTAACAAACTTACTTTTAAGTCACCTTTTCAAACATTGCAGAATAAGAAAGCAATAAAGTCTCACAATAATTTCAATAAAAGCAAATTTAGATTTATCACCGAATGAAAGCAGTGCTAGAATGCGCACCTCTACAAATAAAGGAATTGGTTATGAAGTACGTTATTTTAGCTTTACTCGCCGTGGCAGTATTTTTTTACTCTAGATATTCAAATAATAAAAGAGCAGCAGAAGCTTTAGAAAATTTAGCTACAGGTCAAACTTTTTTGACTCAAAACAAAACTGCAGAAGAAGTGATTGAGACAGAATCAGGTTTGCAATATCAAATACTTGAGCGCGGTAAAGAAACAGAGCATCCAAGTGAAAATTCTGAAGTAACAGTGCATTACCACGGAACATTATTAGATGGCACTGTGTTTGATAGCTCAGTAAAGCGCAATAAGCCTATTAGTTTTGGTTTAAACCAAGTGATAAAAGGTTGGACTGAAGGTGTTCAGTTAATGGTTGTTGGTGATAAATTTAAGTTTTTCATCCCATCAGAACTCGGTTACGGTGAGCAAACGGCAGGTAAAATAATACCAAATTCAGTGCTTATTTTTGAAGTAACTTTGCTAGAAATAAAATAGTCTTGGATATAAAACTTATACTTTGTATAAAAAGATGAGAGTGACTAAAGTACACTCTCATTTGCAATGAGCTTATAATTCATACTTGAAAAGTTTCTAGCATCAGTGCTACTTAATTGCATCCAGCTAAGACCACCAATTACATTTAACTGTATCACAATATTCCTACCTCTTTAGATCTGACATCTTGAGATATTTCTAATGCTACTAATGCACACTTATGCCACTTTGCTGACCTAAATTAGTCCTCAGAATTAGGTACGTTTATGCTAACAAAGATACGAAACCGGACATCAGCCTTGGCTTAGTTAGCGACAAGTGATCCGACATTGAAGTCGCTAGCATAATCGATATGAAATATATTAACCTTTTTAGTTTGATTTCTATTTGGATGAGCTATAGAAAAATCACATGTAGCCCAAACAATTGAAACATCGTTTTTATGATATAGGTCATCAATTTTTATTTTTTTAAATGATACGGTAGCTAACTTAATTTAAAGAAGTAAATCAAAGCTATATGTCTAATAACCTAAATGTGACCCTTCTTGACGAAGAAGTTGTTATGGCTGATGAAGAGTTTATCGTCAGTAAAACAGATCTTCGCGGTAATCTTACCTACGTTAACCGTACTTTTATGGAAATGGCATTGCTTAATGAAAAGCAATTGCTACTTCAAAATCATAATATTATACGTCACCCTGATATGCCAAAAGGTGTATTTAAATTTCTATGGCAAACTATTAAAAAAGAAGAAGAGTTCTTCGGTTTCGTTAAAAACTTGCGTAGTGATGGTCGTTACTATTGGGTATTTGCCAATGTAACAACAGAATATGATATAGCAGGTAAACCGAGTGGCTTTTTTTCCGTTAGACGTAAGCCTCCAGCGTCTGCAATTCAAGTAATCGCACCAATATATCAACAAATGTTGCAAATAGAGAAATCCGCGAGTTCAGATAAAGCTGCTGAGCAAGAATCGATTAATTATTTACAGCAACAGCTCAAAGCACTTCAAGTTAACTATCAGAATTTTGCTATCAATTTATTTAATGAGACTTAAAGGGTTAAAATCATGACAAAAAAAACAACTCACTCTCAGGTTAATAAAAGCACTAAGAGCTATGCTAATATTCCCTTGCTTCGAACCAAACTTATTTTTTATGCAGGCTTATTAGCCATTGTGGCTTTTTTGCAATTTACTTATATCTTTTTTTTACATGGCATGGATTGGTTTATGTTGTCAGCGGCAACAATAATAGCCCTAGTTGCTATCAAAATATTTTATGGCTTTAATAGTTACTTAGTCACCTTAAAAATTATCAACGATGTTCTTATTGACGCTAATAAAGGCCACCTCACCCGCCGCATTACTCAAACTAAAGGTCTAGGTGAGGTAGGAAAGGTTGCTTGGGAGTTAAATGAGTTTCTTGATATTTTAGAGAATTATTTTAATGAAGTTAATACTTGCTTTAAGTATGCAGGAAACAATGACTTTTCTAGACCTACTTTTCCGTCAGCATTACCAGGCACATTAAAAACCTCATTAACGCATATTAATTCATCACTTCAAGCGATGAACGATAATATTGAATTTATCTCGAAAAATGCCTTAACCAGTGACTTGTATCAGCTCAACACGAAAAACTTGATTGATGATTTGCATGTTAGTCAAGCAGATCTTACGAAAATTAATGATGAAATAATACAAATTGAACAGCTTGCTATTGAGAATACCGTATCAGCTAAAGCGAGTGATAAAGCGGTAAAGCATATTGATGAATCACTTAAAACCATTAGAGTGAATGTTGATGGTGTTTCTCAAGTTGTAGGGAAGTTAATTCATGATAGTAAAGAGATAACGAGTGCTTTATCCACTATTACCGCAATTGCCGATCAAACAAATCTATTAGCATTAAATGCTTCTATTGAGGCAGCTCGCGCAGGAGAGCATGGTCGAGGCTTTGCTGTTGTTGCTGATGAAGTTAAAGCATTATCAGCGAGAACTAAAGATACAGCGGATGAAATATCAGTAATTTTGACTTCTTTTTCACAACGAGTTAATGAAATAACCCAACAAGCTGAGCAATCTGTTAACTTAACAGCTAATGCTAATGAATTAATTGATGGTGTACATAACAATATTAATACTTTGGCAAACTCTGCTGTAAAAACAAGTCAGTTGGTTGATTTTGCCAAAGATAAAGCTGCTGGCTCTTTAGTTAAAGCCGACCTTATGGTGTTTAAGCAAAATGCTTACCGAAGTATAACTAATCCAGAGGATAGCCAGAGTCGTGCTATTGTCACCGTTGATTGTCATGAATGCTTGTTTGGACAATGGTATTTTGGCGAACAGGGCGCTATTTTTAATCAAACGGCAAGTTTTGCTCAAATCCCTCAAGCTCACGAGCAAGTACATAACTCAATAAGCCAAGCGATTGATAGCTTATCATTAAATTGGGAAAATGATGAAGCTGTACGTAAACAGATAGTTGTTCACGTTGAGGAAATGGAAAGTTCTAGCCAAGAATTATTATCTTATATTGATAGCATGATCATTGAGAAACAACATAGTCAAACTCTGCCCTGATAGTTATAGTTTAAAACGAAGGATCTTCATATTGTCACAAAGTGGTCAAAAAAATCCTTCCAAACTTACGTTAGTTAACAACATATTGTGCTCTTAGCTTCCGCTTAGCGCACAATATGGAATATCAGCACTAACAGGTATTATTACTAAAAAATGAAGTCAGTCGGGGATTTGGTTCAATCGTCACTTATGGCTAGGAGAAGCATTCCTCACTTACATACACATAATGTCTGCTACCAATAAACTTAGTGTTTCAAGCCATACTTATAGTCCCTTCAATAAAGGAGCACTATTATGTATAACAGCATATCAACTTCACGAAAATCCTGCTGGAATAAAGGCAAACTAGTTGGTCAAAAACTTCCCCTAAAACTCGAAGAAATATGGTCAATTAGAATAAGATTAGAACTTGCAAATAATCTGCGAGAATTAACGATGTTTAATTTGGCCTTAGACTGTAAATTACGCGCCTGTGATTTTATCAAACTGAAAGTTTTGGATGTTGCTCATGGAGCTAATGTCCAGTCCAGAGCCATGCTTATTCAGCAGAAAACAGGTAGTTCAGTTCAATTTGAATTAACTTCTAAAACTAGAAAGTCACTGCAAGAATGGATAGAAGCAAAATCGCTTAGCTCTGGTGATTATTTGTTTGGCAGTAGAGTTAAAAAAGATTTTCATTTAACTACTCGTCAATATGCAAGGATCGTTAAAAAATGGATTTCAAGTATAGGTTTGGATATTACATTATATGGTACTCATACCATGAGACGAACTAAAGCATCTTTAATCTATAGGAAAACAAAAAATTTGAGAGCAGTTCAAATATTACTTGGGCACACGAAACTAGAGAGTACAGTTCGTTATCTTGGCGTTGAAGTAGATGATGCGCTTGAGCTTTCGGAAGCGACCGATATTTAACTCAAACTGAAGGCATGGACGCCTTCTTCAATGATACGAAACCGGACGTTAGCCTTGGCTTATCTAGCGACAAGTGATCCGACAAAGAAGAACTAGGGTTAAATAGCGAAATCGCTCTATTGTTCAAAGTGAAACTTGTAAATTCAATGCGTAAATATAATAGAAATCATCGAAAGCGGACATTCGGTTTAAATCATTTTGTTTACTAAAAATGTAATGGTTCTATCTCACACAGGATCACAAACCAAGATAGAATTTATGCTATTTTATGTGACTCTTTGCGTTGACTCAAATTTGATTAATGGCAGTTAAACAGTTTTTTACCTTCTTCTATAAGGTGGTGTACCGCAGGATGTTTTACTTTTCGCTCAGGTGAAATCAAATAGTAATGTTCAGTAATATCTGTTGTTCTACCAATTAGTTTAACGCCAAACTGCTCAATAACATGTTCGTCGATAATAGTTGGCGCACAAAATACGCCATATCCAGCTTGACCAAAGTATTTAGTTAACACTGAGTCATCAAATTCACCAATTATTAAAGGTGAGATATTAATCTGCTCAAACCATGACAGTACACTCAAACGCTGATTCGAACCTTCACCAGCGATAAAAAAAGGTCTGTTATCTAATGATTGTGGGAAGTTGTCTGTCAATATATCAGCTAAATCTTTATGTGCAAAAAAGCTAAGTCCACATTTACCAATTAAATGGCTATATGCTTTTAACGGTGACCCAACAGGTAGAGATGTATCACTCAATACAGCATCTAACTTATTTGTAGCCAATTCTCCGAGCAAAACCTCTAAGCTACTTTCTTTACATACTAGTTTTATAGAGTCATCCATATCGTAAATTGTTTTTAAAAAGTTGAATGAAAATACTTTAGCTATAACATCAGTTACGCCAATTGAAAACCGAAAAGCAAAGTCAGTAGAATGATTTTTAAGAGAATGTAACAACTCATCCCCTAAACTAAATATTTCTTGGGCATAACTTAACGTGATATGTCCCATGTCATTCAAAATAAGTCGCTTACCTTTTCTTTCAAAAAGTTTATAGCCTAACTGGTCTTCCAATAAACTAAGTTGAGCGCTTAAGGTTTGCGGTGTGATATGAATAACACTAGAGGCTTTAGCAATACTGCCATGCGTAGCAATTGCGTGAAAATATTGTAAGTGACGATAATTTAACTTTGCCATAGTTACCTCATAAATAGGTTATTTATACATTATATTATTATAGGAGAATACTTCTTATCAACCTTAAGTTGATAGCATGGTAAGTATATACGACTTTTATTGTCTTTATGGTTTGGTTATAACTTCTTTTAGAAATTAATGTTTTTACTTGTACTACGCAATAAGAGGTGTTTATGGAATTAACAATTATAGATTTAAATGTAGGCCTTTCTAATGAAAATTTATCACGTATTCAACAGAAAACCCGTCGTATGTTTAATAAAATTAGTGATAGTGTTAAAAAAATCAATGTAACCATCAATGACATTAACGGCCCTAGAGGAGGTAAAGATAAAAATTGTCGTATTATTATCCATACGCAAGGTATACCTGACATTGTAATAACAGATAACCAAACGTCAGTTATGTCAGCAGTGAATATATCTTTATCGAGAGCTAGAACAGTGTTGCTTCGAAAGGTAGAACGTAAACAAAAACTAAAACCAGTATGGATAGAAAAGAAATTAGAAGAGGGGTTAGATAAATACGTAGAATATTGAAGGTAGCCAATGAATAACAGGATTATCAATAACAAATAGTAAGGAAGGCGTTAGGTTAAACCAGGTAGAAATGAGTTAGATTTATTGTGGTTTGCCTAATTGGAATTAATATTCATTATCTGTGTAATAAATACGACTTTTACACAGATAATCCTCTATCAAAAAACTTTGGAGTAACAATTCATGTTTGCTATTTATACACCTAATGGAAGGTCATTTTTAGGTACACTTGAAGGGCTTAGAACAATAGAAAAGTCGAACAAAACAATCGCATTAAGAAAACACCAAGAGGTAGATGATCCACAAAGCCCAACGACCAAAAAATATACTGTATCAAATAATGCGATAGATGCTTATAAAAAAGTCATAAAAAAGCAGAATGAAATATATCCAATTTTTCATGCCTATCAAGTCATGAGTTCACCAGTAGAAGTGCTACGAGGAGATGACCTATTTAAAGTCGCAATAGAAAAATTTTCAAAGCTTCCTATTCAAGAGTTTCCTATTATCAATCATAAAAATGAATTGGTAGGAACGCTTTCAAGGCTACAAATATATGAGTTTATTTTAAAGAACAAATCAACGGAGAATGAAACAAACAACAATAAAACACTGGCTGAATTATTTTTAACTGATGAGTCAAAAGCATATTCAGCTGAACCAGTTACAGACATTAGACGTATTGCTGCATTATTTATTGAAAATGGACTTCACACGATACCTATTATTGAAAATACAGGGAGGATTGTTGGTATTATTTCTAGAGCAGATATTATCAAAGCTGCAACTAAAGACCCAGCATTATCATTATGGTGTTAATATATCAATAACAGCTATTAATTCACCTGACGCTTATAACGGTTGTATGACAAAAACTATTTAAACGTATTTTAAGGATTTTGATGAGTAAACACGATGAACTCCCAGTAGAGCATGATGATGCTTTGATTTCTTTTTTACATAAAGCTATTAAAGTCGCAATAAGAATATTAGCTGTATTAATGGTAGCAGTTATTTTCTGGGGAGTAGCTGATGTTGTCTATGTGTTCTATCAACAGTTAATACAGCCACCATTTATGTTACTTATGCTATCAGATATATTTAAAACATTTGCAGCATTTTTAGCTGTTTTAATTGCTATTGAAATATTTCAAAATATTGTTTTATATCTAAGAACCGATGTTATTCCTTTAAAGTTAGTTATCGCAACCGCTTTAATGGCAGTGGCAAGAAAAATCATTATTATAGATTTTGATGAGGTAATACCTATGCATGTATTTGCGGTTGGCTTTGTTGTATTAGCCTTAGGAATTACTTATTACTTGCTAGGAAGGAAATCTGATTAGCAATTTCATGATGCCATAGATATTAGGCAATAATTTCTATGGCACTCAATATTCATCTAGCAGATATTAGATAAATTTTTCTACTCTCTGCTGGATAAATTACTTTCCTTTTCTTTCAAATTTTCTTTATTCAACTAGGCCTATAATTTATTTGATGGGCCATTGATAGCTCCCCCTTATATTCAACAGTTTATACAAATATATTATTAAAAACACAACCATCAACTTAAAGTTGATAAGAACAACGGTATATACGACTTTTGTTGTTATTGAGGTTTAGGTATAACTTCATCTGTAGATTTTTGTTGGGCTTAATGATTATGAATCAACTCCCGACCTTTTCTAAACTGGAGCATTAATAATTCTGCATTCAATTATTAACTTTGTAGAGTGATATCAAGGTTAGCGTTTTATATAAATTTAGGAGATAGATGATGGATACGTTCAAAAAAATATTAGTTGCGACCCCTGCAAATTCAATTCAACCTTCTGTTATTTCACAGTCAACTAGGATCGCTAAAAAGCAACAGTCACATGTTACATTTTTTAGTGTTGCAGAGGAAATAACTAAAGATCAACTTACATGGGGTAGCATTCTGCCTCAACAAGAGTTGATGGCTAACTTGCTTGAAGAACAACAATTATCATTAAGTAAAAAAGTTGAGGCATTTCAAAATGACTTTACTTCTGTCGATACATTCAACGCTGTTGGTTTACCGTTTATAGAGGTAACGAAGAAAGTACAGCACGACAATTATGATCTTGTTATTTTAGCCGCTAAGGCTAATAGTCATCCACGTAAAAGGTTTTTTGGTAGCACAGCTGTTCACCTTATGAGGAAATGTCCATGCCCGGTATTAGCTATTGGTTCAAAGGAAACAAAACCAATAAAACGCATAGTAGCTGCTGTAGATGCTTACGCACCAACAGACGAAGGGCATAACCTTAACGAAAAGATCTTACGTATGGCTTCAAATATAGCCGCGTTAGAAAATGCGGAATTACACGTTGTTCACGCATGGAAACTTCCTGATGAGAATTACTTAAAAAGATGGGGGACTACTTCAGAGATTGAACGTCTTGAACTAGTAATGAAAAAACAACAGGGCATACAAAAGCATATTGATAAAATAATTGAAAAGAATGTTTTTGATCTTAATCCTCCAATAACGAAACTTCTTGAAGGAGTCGCGCAAGAAGAAATACCACAGTATGTTGAAGAAAACGATATTGATCTTCTTGTTATGGGGACTGTATGTCGTATTGGAATTCCTGGGTATTTCATAGGTAATACCGCTGAATCAATTCTAAGTGAAGTGTCATGTTCAGTATTAACGCTAAAACCCGAAGGGTTCGTATCGCCTGTTGAATAATAATTATGTCGCTCGTTTTGTGGGTGCAAGTACCTTAGATGTAATACCCTATTCTATGTTTATTTGGGTAAATATTAATGTCTGCTTTTAGCAAACCATAACCTAAGCCTTGATTATAATGTTCAGTGTCGGATCAGAAGTCATAAGGGAATCATTGATGGTAAAGACCGCTTCAGGCTCAAAGAGTTGCCGTTAGTATCTCAAAAGCTAAGGTCAGCTATTGGCTAGGAACCGAAGTATTTATTTAGTCTTTCGAAGCTTCAGCTTTGCGCACAGAGTTGTCGTTATTTTATAGTAGTATGTGAAGTCATTTATAATTTTCTCTCCTCTTTTGACGCAAAAATTATTACTAGGTTTTCTAAAATAGCTACAGCTCAGAACAAGAATTCCTCCCATGATCACTAATGCCATTTGTTGACCTAAAATTTTAGTACCATACAGACAGTTTTGGGGTAGTAAACTGTTATAACTTTCTAGCCAAAATCACTATTTTTAACAGTCACAATGAACCTATAGCGAACTAAAAGCTATTTACGTCTTAAGCTCCTGTCTCTTATACACATCTCCGAGCCCACGAGACGTAGAGGAATCTCGTAT
>CAJXUT010000066.1 GCA_913061365.1 uncultured Colwellia sp. | reverse complement strand
TCTACGTCTCGTGGGCTCGGAGATGTGTATAAGAGACAGGTTTTCAGTGAAATTAATGAATGCTAATTTTCCCATGACGATTTTTTGAATATCACCATGAATATGATTTTGAATGATCAATTTTGAACTAGCAATATCATGTTCAATTTCGGGAAATTTATTATTAGGGCTATCTCTAAATAATAACTCATAGCCAATGGTTTCTAATTTCTCATTAAAAATTGCTTGTCTAGCGATATAAGTATTCTTCATTTCGATTTTTATTGTTAATAAATTACTTAATGTCAAGATTACCATTATCAAGTGAAAAAGCTAGACTAATCTATCACTCTACGGCTTTTATCGTTAAATAATACACGACTATTCAATGATAGATTCTAATACTGATAATTGGCCATCTATTTCTTTACTCTCATTCAACTCAAACAGTTTATTCATAAGAGGATAAATATGAATATTACTGAAAGGTTTAAGCACTTTTCCTCGCACTATATTAGGACCAGCAGCCATAAATATACCATGTAAACGTGAGTCACTTTGTGGATCAAAACCATGGGTTGCGCCATTAAACTCAGTTAGAACTTTTTTCCAAGTAAAAATAGAAGGTGCTGTTGATTCCACAATAATATCAGGAACTATGGCTAAATTAGCATTAAAGTGCCAATGCTGTGGATAATTTCCTTTCGTATAAATATTATATGATTTACCATTTTTAACGTTATTTAACTGAAGTTTATTTTCAATAGCTATTCTCGTTTTATTTGTCACTTTGTCTTTATCAAAGTAAATAAATAATTGCGTATCACTATATGTAATTTTAATCCCTGAAGGTTTACGTTTAATCCCTTTAAACACGGTATCAATTGGTATCTGTGCTTTTTCAACTATTGGTACCATTCCATGATCTGAAACTAAAATGATATTAACAGGGTAAGCAATGTCACTTTTAATTTTTGCTAAAAAATAACCAAAAAGCTCATCAAAATCATTAATAGCGGTGATTAATTCTGGCGTGTCAAAACCAAAGTGGTGACCTACAGAGTCAATTGTAGAAAAATAACTGGCAATAAAGTTAGGTCGCTCATCAATAGGTAATTTTAACCAAGTTATCAGTTGATCAATTCTTTTACTATTTGATGTGCTTTTATTATAAGGAATATTATAGCTGGGTGGGGTATGCCCTATTGTTTCAGATTCAGGCCAAAAATATATCGCTGACTTAATAGCGTTTTGTTCTGCTACAGACCAAAAAGGTGCTGCGATAAGCCATGCTTTATCTTTTTTGCCTGCCCCTAAAGCGTAATACTTTGCTAATTCAGAATGATAAAACCTATTATGAATAATTCCGTGATTAACAGGGTATCTACCCGTGATAATAGATAAGTGATTCGGAAAGGTTTTACTTGGGTAAACAGGTAATAGCTGAGCGCTAGCACCAGATTTGGCAAAAGATAAGATATTTTTAGGTTGATATTTTTGTAAATAACTAAAAGAAAAACCATCAACAGAAAGCAAAACCACGGTAGGTTTTGCTTTTATTCCATAGGCAGAATTAGACATTAGTAATACAAATAATACTGATAAGAATCTAATCATATGCGAATATAAAGTACGCTCTAAAAGTAAACAGCTTATATAAATAAATCTTTAATGTTAGCTAAATCACTTTTACCTGCAATAATCTCATCAGGCGTTAAACCAGATAATTCATGAGGGAAAACTAACCATTCTTTAGATTCATGCACAAAATAGTCAGGTGTAATAGTTACCTGCTTATTTTCAGGTTTATACCAAGGACAAGCAATACGAACATCTTTTGGCATATTTTTACGCATTGATAACTGAAGTTGCTTAATAAGCGCTTCAATACTACGACCTGAGTCAAAAACATCATCTACAATAAGTAAACCATCATCAGCATCAGCATTTTCAATTATATAATGTAGACCGTGTACTGTGATTTCTTTACTTTGTTGATTAATACCGTAATAAGATGAGGTACGTACAGCAATGTGATCAGTCTCTATTTTTTTGTAATCAAAATATTCTTGAACAGCAATACCAATAGGTGCCCCACCTCGCCAAATACCCACAATAAATTGTGGTCTAAAGCCATCTTCATATACTTTTGCGGCCAAACGAAATGAGTCTTCGAGTAACTCTTGCGCAGTGATATATTTTTTTTCCATTAACGTTAACCTTATTCTATTATTTAATAAGAACATTATAACGTGAATATAAATATTTTTAAATTATTCGTCTAATTAGTCAGGTTTTTATTTTCAACACAACTAATTGAGCTGTTCTGTATTTAGAAAATTAAGCTTTGCGATGTATTGGCGCTCTGTTGATTTCACTTTATTTACTCGTAATGCCATTTTCATTGCTTTTTTAGCCTCAGAAATTTTATTCATTTGATAATAAGTTTTAGCTAAACCAAAATATAGCTCGTGTACCTTTCTATTAAGCTTAATACCTTTTTTATAATGTAATATTGCTTGCGGATAATTACGGTTGTAATATGCTTCATCTGCTAAAACCGCATGATAATACGGATTTTTATTTCTTTTAATTCGTAATTTATTTTCTATGCTATTAGCTTCTACATCATTCCCTTTTTTGCGTAATAAAATAGCGAGATTAGCTAATGCGGTATAGTTATTTGATTCTAATGTTATCGCATACCGATAGGTAGATTCTGCCATATCATCATGATTTGTTAATTTATACAGCACCGCTAAGTTTCCCCATGCAGAGCTAAAGTTTGAATTTTCTTGTGTTGCCGCTTTGAAATACTGATAAGCAATAGCGTAATCTCCATTGACTAAAGCTTGTCCGCCCTTATTGTTATAAAACATTGCTAACACGGCATTCTTTTTAATGACTCGCTTTGAAAATGATTGTTTTTGTACATAAGGATCAAAATCAACCTCTAAAGATCCAGAACCATAAATCTTTATATTATCGAAGTTGCTCTTTGTTGCAATCAGTAAATTAATATGGCCCGTTAATAAGTTGTACTTACCATTTCTAACCCAATATTCTGGCACTTCAACCTGTTGAAATTCAACGTCTAACCCAGCTTCTTTAGCTAAGGCATATGCCATAATAGTCAGTGATAAACAGTTTGCTGTTTGACTATGAAACGCATCTACTGCAACAACATTGGCATGGCTTGCATAACTTAACGCAATATTATCTTGAGAAAAAATATGATGTAGCAACACTTTGGCTTTTTTTATAGGACTGAAGCTTTTTTTGATTTTTTCATCAACCAAAGAAATCATTTCAGCATCTAACCTAAAAATATCTTGCTCGGATTCTATTTCAAATGTATCTGGTTTAATAAATGTTTGATCAAGATAAAGAGAATCAATGTGTTTTGGCGAATAGGTATGATGGCTTTGAACTGGACTATTTTGACAAGAAAATATCAAAGGAGAGATAATAAGTAGAGCGTATAGGTAAATATTCTTCATAAATTGCACCCAAAAACTTTAGAAAGGGATAATTAAATCCTATGCCAAATGTTAGCTAAATGCGATTAATTGCTGTACATATTAATATTTATTTACAAACTTTTGAATACTCATACACTGGCATGATTAGCTTTAAATTAACTGTTATTTATTTGATAACCTCTATAAGCTTGATAAACTTTCTTTTCTATCAGAGATGTTGTTTCATTTTATCAAGACGACATATATCAAAACCCTAGCAAAAACAGACAATATAGGTATGAATGCCTTGCACAAAACAGATAGTAAAACAGTTAATAGCCATACAAATCTACAAACGAAGCTACATCAAGCTCAGCTTTTAGAGGTTGCTGTAGCAATTAGTATCAATGGTATTACTCAAGCTGTCATGATGGCTTCTCCTCAACATTTAAAAGACTTTGCACTGGGCTTTACCTTAAGTGAAGGGTTCATTCATTCAGTAAATGAAGTATTAGATATTGTTGTTAAATCACATGACAATGGATGGCAAGTTGATTTACACGTATTAGGTAAAGTTCAACACCGACTAAAACAACAACGGCGTACGATGGCAGGACCAAGTGGTTGTGGCCTTTGCGGTGTAGAATCTATTGAAGCGGCAATGGCTGTTAATCTCCCTGTTAAAGAATCATCGGATAAAACACCTGCTCAAAAGAAGCAAATTCAACTTGATTTACCGTCAATAGAAGTAATCATTCGAGCTAGGGATGCCTTACCAAGCATATTGTCTGAAGCCGGAGGTAAAAGAGGAAATCATTGTGCTGCATTTTTTGATCTATCCGGAAACGTTATTGCTTTTAGAGAAGATATTGGTCGTCATTCAGCATTAGACAAGTTGCTCGGTTGTCTATCAAAAGATAAGCTAACTACCACAGAAGGCTTTGCGCTAATAACAAGCCGATGCAGTCATGATTTAATTATAAAGGCTATTAGGTTATCTTTAACAACATTAGTAACACTCGCACAACCAACTGACTTAGCTGTCAGCTCAGCCCGTAAAATGGGCTTAATTTTATTTTGCTTTCAACATGGGCAATTAAAACGTTTTGCTTAAAAAGAGAATTAATATGCCTAAGCCTTCAAAAAATAACCCTACCTACTCTACTCCTGCTGGCGGTTGGGGAGCACTGAGAAGTTCAGCTAAACATTTAATTCGCAGCGAAAATGCAATTAAAAGTGTTAAAGCATTGCTAAAAGCTAACCAACCTGGCGGATTTGATTGTCCAGGATGCGCTTGGGGAGACTCTGCAAAGGCAGGAAAAATTGAATTTTGCGAAAACGGCGTTAAAGCCATAGCTTGGGAAGCAACAAGTAAACGTGTAGATAAAAGCTTTTTTAAAGCGTTCTCATTAACACAATTACAGCAATGGGATGATCATTCTTTAGAAAAAAGTGGCCGTTTAACTGAGCCGATGTTTTATAACGGCGAAAGTGATCATTATCAGACCGTCAGTTGGGAAGAAGCCTTCAGCATCATTGGTGATAGCCTTAAAAAATTATCCTCACCTAATGAGGCATTATTCTATACATCCGGACGAGCAAGTAATGAAGTCGCCTATTTATACCAGTTATTTGGCAGAATATTCGGTACTAATAACTTTCCTGATTGCTCTAATATGTGTCATGAAGCTTCAGGCATAGGTATGACTAAAAGCCTTGGTACGGGTAAAGGTACTGTCACTATGGGTGATTTCTCAAAAGCTGATGCCATTTTTGTTTTTGGTCAAAACCCAGGAACTAATCACCCTCGCATGTTGGGAACTTTACGTAAAGCAAGCTTACGTGGTGCAAAAATAGTCTCTATTAACAACTTAAAAGAACGTGGTTTACAAAAATTTTCAGATCCACAAAGCCCAAAAGAAATGATTTTCTTTACGGGTACTAAAATAAGTCAACATTATTTTACTCCTCGCCTTGGTGGTGATATGGCATTACTACGCGGAATCGCAAAATGTTTATTTGAACAGTATGAGCATGACAAATCGGTACTTGATACTGCATTTATTAATGAACATTGCCATGATTTTGAGGCATATCAACAGAGCGTATTATCAACTTCTTGGGATAAAATCCTAGATCAGAGTAACCTTAGCAAAGAAGAAATAACACAAATAGCTAATATTTACACTAGCAGTAATAAAGTGATTTTCACTTGGGCTATGGGCATAACTCAGCACCAACATTCGGTAGCAACAGTACGCGAATTAGTTAATGTACTAATGCTAAGAGGAAACATAGGTAAAGTAGGAACAGGCGCTTGCCCAGTTCGTGGTCACTCAAATGTACAAGGAAATCGTACCGTTGGTATTAATGAGAAACCCCCACTAGCATTTCTTGATGCCCTTGATGAACGTTATAACTTTACAGCACCTCGCGAATATGGATTAAACACCGTAGACTCTATACATTCAATGCTTGCGGGCAAAGCAAAAGTGTTTATCGGCTTGGGTGGAAATTTTGCTGCAGCAACACCCGATACAAAGAGAACCTATAACGCACTAAGGCAATGTGACTTAACCGTACAAATTAGCACTAAACTAAACCGAAGCCATGTAGTGACAGGTAAACGCGCATTAATTCTTCCATGCTTGGGACGCACTGAAATTGATCGTCAAACTAGTGGTGAACAATGCATCACAGTTGAAGATTCGATGAGTATGGTACATAGCTCAGCAGGACAAAATGAACCGGCATCAAGAAAATTACGCTCAGAAACCTCTATTGTTGCCGAAATGGCAATGGCAACGGTAGGAAGTAGCATAGTAGATTGGCGAAAATTAAGCAGTGACTACACATTGATTCGCCAAGAAATTAGCAATGTGCTACCTGATTTTTCGCACTACAATACAAAAGTAGCATCAGGCAGAGGCTTTTATTTACAAAACCCTGCTGGCCTTCGACAATGGCGTACACCGATGAAAAAAGCAATCTTTAGCGATGCTAAATTACCAAAACAACTTATTCATGAAAGTGCAAAAGAATTGACTAATGAAAGTGTACTAACGCTACAAACATTACGTTCACATGACCAGTATAACACTTCAATTTATGGGATGGATGACAGATATAGAGGTGTGTTTGGAGAGCGTAAAGTGCTTTTTATTAATACAATTGATATGAAGAAGCAATCTTTGAAAAATGGAGAGCTTGTAAAAATAAAAACAATTTCAAATGACAACGTTGAGCGTTCTGTTTCAAATTTTAAAATTGTTGAATACTCAATTCCTGAAGGATGTGTGGCAGCATATTACCCTGAAACAAACCCTTTGGTACCTTTAGAAAGTACTGCCAACGATTGTGGTACACCAACATACAAATCTATTGCGGTATCAATTGAGAAAATGTAGATATTTATGACTGCTGAGCAATCATTTTTTTACATCTGATGACGATACTGATTTTTTCATCTTCAGATTTATTTATCCAATCATTAATTTCAGATGAAGATCTGTAGCACCCTTTACAAATAGCATCTACATCCAACTCGCATTTTCCTGTGCAAGGAGTAATTATATTTATATTGTTTCCAATGAACATATTTATTAAATGACTCTCAAATAGTAATGCCCTACGGGCAAATATGTTGGCTAGAATAAAAGACGGTGGAGCAAAAGCCAACTGTTATTTGTCCTTTTGAGTGACTTGATAGGTGTCAATACGCTATACTGTACCAATTAACGTACATGAACATTTTGGAGATATACATGGATGCTATAAGTTACACAGCCGCTAGAGCAAATTTAGCAAATACAATGGCGAATGTCTGCAATGATCACGCACCAATTATTATTACACGTAAAAGTGAAGACCCTGTTGTTATGATGTCATTAGAAGATTACAACGCCATGCAGGAAACTACATACTTACTGAGATCCCCTTCAAATGCTAGAAACCTTTTAGAATCAATTGCCGAGCTTGAAGCTGGCAATGGTACTGAAAGAGAACTTATTGAATGAAGTTAACATTTTCAACAATAGCTTGGGAACAATACCTTTATTGGCAAATCACTGACAAAAAGATACTTAAACGTATTAATTTACTGATTAAAGATATTCAAAGGACTCCTCAAGAAGGTATTGGTAAACCAGAGCCTTTAAAGCATGGATTATCAGGATATTGGTCTCGACGTATAAACGATGAACATAGGATCGTTTATAAACATCAAGATGACACTATTTTAATTGCACAGCTCCGATACCATTACGGCACATAACTCCACATTAAAAGGCAAATAATAGTTGGCTAAAATGTTGAACGGAGTGAAAACAGCCAACTGTATTTTTTCCATTTGAAGTTCTTGTTAGCAGTATTAGAACACCATAGCATGGTCAACTAAAAACCTGCCATTTTGATGAATTAAAACAATTTCTGCTACATATTCGCCTTCAACTTTAGAGCAAAATTGTTTCCAAATAATAGCCGCTGAATCAGGACGCTTGAGCACTGCAACAAGTTCTCGCTTTCCCCATGTACCTTTTTCAGATTGGTATTTTTTACATACCCATTCAAGGTGCTCTTTGGTAACGATTGCCTTGGCTCTATCCGTAAAGTCTTGAACATGCTTGGTGTGATCAATGTCAGTTGATGCTTGCATCAAATTATCCATAATCGGAGTTGCGATATCCAATATCTCCTTTTCCGACATTTCATGAAAGTTCATCCAAATTCCTTGATACTGCTAACTCTGTTTTAAGCGGCTTGTAATAGTTTGCTAAAATGTGAAACGAAGAGGAACCGAGCAAACTGTTACGAGTCCGACTTGAAAACCCTTGTTAGGTTTTTATACCTCTACTTTACCAGTTTACATATATTTAAAAAAAGGCTGTTGTATACGAATAGCTGTTCGTTACAAAAGTCAAATTTCAACCACTGATTTTTTTGAATTCCAAGATTTTGTTTTGCTGTTAAAGAGATATCAAAATCTACTTTATAACTATCAGCGTTATAGAAAAGTAGCTTGTTTCGCTTTTTACGTGAGTGCAAAATAAAATAATTTGAGTCGCTACTAAAGTTTCCAAAACCTTCTTCTATTTCGACGTTTTCTCTCCAATTAAAGTTAAGGTCAAGCTTTGAAATAAAATTAAACTCAAATCGTTCTCCTCTTCCTAACCGAGTAGAGCAACCGCCATTAGTGTGTACAAAAACAGACTCGCCTTTAGCCATTAAGGCATTAATATTGAGCCATTCTGATTCCGGAGATAAAGGTGCTTTTTGTCCCCAAGTGAATGGATATTTATCTAAAGAAAGAGGTTTACATTGATCGAATAAGAATTTCTTTTCTTTATTTAAGCTGAAAATACTCTGCTTTTGGATTACAGCTTTAGATAAACACTGAGCAGATGTATTAACTTTATTGAAAGCATACATTCCAACATAGAGTTCTTCAGTATCATAATTATAAGATGCAAAATGAATATTTCTTAATGGATCATCTTTTTTATTCATATTAGAGGAAGATATTGTATGGCTGATTTCTAGAGTAGATACATTTATAAGAGTAATGTCGCCATCTACATTAAAAATAGCGAGATATTTACCATATCTAAATAGGGTTTTATGACATAGATTGTCACTGTCATATGTTTCTAAATAGGGAGCTTCACATGACTTAACAACAATACCATTAACTATTTTATCAATATACCGAGGATCATCTCGGTTTGATCTTAATACAAAAGTCGTCACTTCATCAAAATTTAGTATTTTATCTATATAGCTCCCTTTCGGTGGAGTATATATATATTCTATCCTTGTTTTTCTTATCATTTACCAAACCTTGAAATTACAATCATACTTCGGAAAAACCTAACGCTTAGTTAAGAGGCCAAAAATTGCTGGCTAAAATAAGCGACGAAGGAGCAAAAACCAACTGTTTTTTGTCCTTATTTAATCTCTTGTTAGCTCAATCTCCAAAGGAAATGCTCTGTATGCTCGTTCTTAAAGCTTCCTCGTATAAAGGAAATTCATCCTTAACCGAGTTGAAATTTAATAATACCATTTGTTTCTGGTAACTGGTCGCCAACATAATATTGTGAATATCCGCATTAACAGTGTTCGCAGTTACTTCAAGATAAATCCAATCTTTGCCATTTATTTGTGTTACTTCTGTTATTAAGAATTTTGCTCCAGGCGCTGTTGTATATATAGACTGTTTAAGTTGAGCCATTAACTGCTCTAAAGGGACCGTAGATATATCAATAGGCCTAACTCCGTAAGCTATGCTAGTTGCGGTTGACTCGCTACCTACCACCCATTTCGGAGCTCTACTTCTTGGCCATTTAGCCTTTATAATTTGTTTAGAGAAAAATTTAAATTCTTTTGGCGGCGTGAACGAAATATTCGTATTAGGTATTTCTATTTGGCTACCGAATGAAAAAGCAGTGTAAAAAAATACTAAAAAGAATAGTGTGATTTTCATTTTTACTCCTTGAGCTAACGCCTCAATAAGCGGCGCAAAATAGTTGGCTATAATTGTGAACGAAGTGAACGCAGCCAACTGTTAGGCGTCCGACTTGATTGCCTTGTTAGGGTTACTTATAAGCCTGACTTGTTCATCACACCTAGTATTGCGAACATTGCGCCTATTGGGATAACTGCCATAGCGTCAATTGCTACAGTAGCTGGAGTTGCTACTATTTTTCCTGCTGTTGCTATACCACTTTCAGGTGTTTCAACGAGTAAATAGTGATCGTCTTCTAGTTCTACAAAAGGGAAACTTCCTTCAACTATGTATCGTTTACCTTTTAATTGAAGCTTAATTTCCATATTCCCATATTTATCTTCAATAAAGCCTAAGCTACTCAATTTCTTTTTCTGAGTAGCTTTGAATGAAATTAAGCTTAAAGTACCTACAACATTATTGTGTTCGTCTAATTTAAACCCATTATATCTAGGGTTAAACTCAATGCTGCGACTTAGAATCAGAGTGTCTTTGAGATTTTGTTTTGCCTCAAAGACATAACTAAATTTTTGACCTGTTACTATGAGCAAATCTTCGTTTTTAACACCAAAGAAGCCCGTTATCTTTTCTTCGTAATTTGGTGCTTGCCATAATTGCGAGGTACACCCAGATAAAAGTAGTGAAAGAATAAAAACTCGAAAATACATACCAAACTCTCCCTGTAACCCTAACGCCTCACTAAGGGGAATAAATGATAATATACCTTAATGTACAAAAAATAACATATTTAAGGATTATTTACTTTATATACTTAAAAAACAAAAAGATATGTCGGTACAAAAAAGTTGTTTTTTGTGACATTTAGAGCTATTAGGATGGTCACACTGCAAAAATATAAATATTTCTGTCACAAAAAAATATTTATTCGTTGGCAAAATTTGAGTTAGCCCCTCTAAAGAAATTTATTATATCTGATTTTTTAGTGGCATCTCTCACAAGAATATTTTTGTTTGAATTTTTTGTAAAAGATAGATTATCCCTTAAATAGCATCAACAATTTATCTAGCCATTGCTCCTAGCTTCGGGTGGTTTCAAACTTTATCCAAACAATTACTTGAAGTAACTCAACTTGACCGTGACTTGTTGTTTAGCTGCACTTTGCCGGACGCTTACCTCATAAACACTTCTAATTGAAGTTATAATGAAACTTATTGGGTGTCTAGTAAAGTATGGGAAGTCCAGTAATTTAGCTCAACCCAGTGTTTATGGTCTGCAAAACTAGCTAACGGTGCTTGATACCCCTATTTGTCTTTAACCTTTTGAAAGCGGCTTTATAGTCTGGCTCTTCTAAATAGTCATCATCATCAATTAAAGGGTCATTACCCCACTTTCGTTCGGGGCTATCACCAAAATTTAATATTGGGCATCATTTATAGCAACTATTTGTTTACATTATTAATAGAGCAAACGAAGTGCTATTGGGAGTAAAATTATCAAAAAACCTTAGATGTAGAAAGAGTCCAAGTGTGTGGCGGAGCTAACTTAATGAACTTGGCTAAATGAAATATTGATATGCCGTATGAGCTAAGGCTAAGACTGAATTATTTTTACCTCATTACTGGCGATATAATTTATTTTGGCCAATTCAAGGATGATTGTATGAACCAACCACTCCCTCCATGGGCACTTGTTAAAACTTGGCTAGATATTATCAATCAAGATAAAATCCCAACACCTATAAAACAGAAGCTCATCAAAATGCTAACCTATTTCTTTGGCTCAATTGAGTTTGCAGATATGTACGTTGAACAGAATCAATATAATTATAAAAAGGTATCCTAGTTAACTTTGTAGTTTGATAAAGCCTTAGCAGTGTTAGCTTTTGGTGTTCTAGATAACTTTAAAATTAACTAACGTACCTAATTTATGGTTTGGTGCTGCTTGGCTTAGCCTTCGATATAATAAGAGTTTATCAACTTCTTTATTTTTCAATCGGAGTGTCTGATATCGAGCTTTCAATCTTAATGTTCACTTTTAGCCAAAAGCGGAAGTTAGCGTTTGAGTTAAAAATGGTAATTCAGAGATCCTAAAGCTTCATTTTTCAATTAAAATTCACATCCATTCACAACAAAAATTATGACTAAAACTTTTGCATGGCGTTAGATGTTAAATCCCCAAAGGGGACATTAGAATCATTCAATCTTCAAACAGATTAGAGTATTACTTCTAAGGCGGTTTCGCCCCCAAAGAGAGATATAACACAATTTATCCTTCTCACTTTTTCTCCTATATATAAACCTTCCATCATTATTAGTCGAAGTCACCTGAAAAAAAGAAAACTAGCAACAGCCTTGAATCAATATAATTCAAAAACTAACATTATTGTAAAAATGCAAACTTCAAATGATTAATAGTTTTTGGAACATGTGAAGCATTTTTTATAATATGTAGTTATCAAAATGAAACAAGTGTCACATCTAAAACTATTAAAAAAGTATAAGCACTTGATAGTTCTATATTTAATTTAATGGAATGATATTTGCCTTATCAAGCACAACACTATTAAGTATAACTTAATGATAATGTACTGAATCAAACCTCTATATTTAGTCGAAGGTCATCACTTAACAGTAGTTACCAAAGAAATAAATAACATGTGTTGGATAAATTTAAATAGGAAATCACAAAAATGACTTATTTATTACTTCTTTATATTCCACAACAAAAATAGCAACGCATTGTATTTATTACCTAATTAATACATAAAAAGTGATATAACATGAAAATAATTAAAAGATGTTCTCCCCTAATTTTTGTTTTAGCTCTTCTTGGTTGTAGCTCTATGCCTTCTACAACATCTTCGATAGAAAAATTGAGTGTAGAAAGAACTGTGATTCTGAATGCCTCTGCTAATGAGGTTTGGGAGTTTGCTGGAGGATGGACAAGTATCGATAAACTAGTACCGGCAGGTATTGCTAGTATTTTATCTAACGGCAACAAGGTTGGTTCGTTTCGTAAGGTAAACCTTAAGGGCGGTGGCATTGTTGAGGAAATAATGATTAATAAAGGCAAGACAAGATATACCTATATAATCACAAAATCTCCTCTTCCTGTATCAAATTACAGATCAACTCTAGAAGTAAAAGAGCTTGGTAATGGTAAAAGTGAGTTCACCTGGAGAAGCGATTTTTTTGCTGATGGTGTTTCTAATGCAGAAGCTACAAATATAATAGCAGGACTTTATGAAGGTGCGCTTGATGTTCTACATAATAAGTATAACGACACAAATAAAAAGTGATTCTACCAGAGAATATTTGTAGATAAAGATTAATCAAGCCTATAACTAATGGGCTTTTATTAAAAGGTAGAACAATGAACTTTGACCGTTCAACTGTATATTATTTTGTCATGGTGATATTTATTAGTTTTACTTTTTCTATTAGCCTTAAATCAATGGCTGTTGAAGTGCCACTCACGCCTGAACTTCAACAGCTATTTCCCACCGCAAGCCATACAAATCAAGAAGATAAAGACTTAAGTATTATACCTGTGTATCAACTAGGAAAGTTAGCCGGTTATGCCTTTAAAACCGCTGAGATATTTCCTGTTAGAGGATATGGCGGTAAGCCGATTGATATTATGATTGGTTTAACATCACAAGGCATATACACCGGTTTTGTAGTGATAGATCATTATGAGCCCATTTTTATCAAAGGTGCCGGACCTCAAAAATTAAATAAATACATGGCACAGCTTATTAAGGTTTCAGCATCTAATAATATATACATAAGCGATGATAATAAAAAGGAACTTAATGGAAAAGGGAAAAGTACTTATATAGACGGTATTACTAGCGCAACAGTTACCACTAACGCCATCAATAAAACAATTACCAAATCTGCTCGCGCTGTTGCACGAGCAAAACAATTAGCAGGTTATGCTCCTCTGTCTAACACTATCCCTAAGGTTGTTAAATTTGAAAAACTGACACTTCAACAATTGGTAGAAACTGGGTTAATAAAACACTGGTCTATTTATAAACAACAGATTGACTCAGCTAAAATGGATAAAAAAATGGGCTATCCAAGTCAACCTGTCTCTGTCGATAATGCTATACCTTTAATTGAAATATATTTAGCTTATTTTAGTCACCCTATTGTTGCTAAAAATATTCTTTCTAAAAGCGCCTATCAAACATGGATCAATAAATATAAAAAAGATGAGGAGTACCTCTTAATTTTAGGTAAAGGTAAATGGCAACAAAAAAAACTATCACCAAAGTTAAGTCTAAAGCAACGTAATACAGAGATTATTCGTAAAGCTTTCGAGTATAACAATCCCGATAAAGATATAGCTCAAAGACATGGAAAGTGGGATGAAGTTTCACTATTACGTATACCAACAGTAGCCAATTTTAACCCTTTAGACAGAATCAAGTTAACGTTTAATGCCACCACACAAGTAAAGTTAGTTGATATTCATCAACTGCCTACAGAATATTTTACAACAGATAACAGTCAGGTAATTGATGAAATAGCGCTATGGAACCAATTATGGGAGCAAAGAAAAGATGAAATTGCCTTGTTGCTACTTGGGCTTGTACTGCTTTTAATTCTATTTCTCAACCAACATTTTTTCGTACTAAATCCGGATAACTTTCACAAAATAAGAATAGCTTACTTACTCTTTACTATTACCTTTATAGGTTATTATGCGCAGGGGCAGCTTAGTATCGTTAACGTACTAACATTCCAGCATCTGATGATGGAAGGAGCCTCATTAGATCCCTTCCTGCTTGATCCTATGATTAGTATTCTCTGGTGCTTTGTTTTAGTGAGTCTTATATTTTTTGGACGGGGACTTTTCTGTGGTTGGCTTTGTCCGTTTGGTGCATTGCAGGAAATTACGGGGATTTTTGCAACCAAATTTAAAATTAAAAAATGGAAAGTGTCTGCTAAATGGCATAACCACTTACAAAAACTGAAGTATCTTATTTTGGTAATTATAGTTGGAAGTTCTTCATTCTCCTTAACTATTGGAGCTACATTAGCAGAAATAGAACCTTTTAAAACAAGCATAACTCTTTATTTTATCAGGGAATGGCAATTTGTAATCTACGCGGTCATACTTCTGATTATGGCTACGAAAATACATAAATTTTACTGCCGCTATTTGTGCCCTCTCGGTGCATTCTTCGCATTACTTGGTGCTTTTCCAATTTTTAATTGGTTAACTCGCCGTGCAGAATGTGGAACTCCTTGTCAAAAATGTCGTGTTAACTGTGAAATTGATGCTATTAGTAAACAAGGAGGAGTTGACATGAAGGAGTGTATTCAATGCTTAGAATGCGTTGTTATTAATAGTAGCCCAACGTTATGTGCTACTGAGATTGTAGCGATTAGAAAAAAACGACGTAGAGAACGTTCAATTGAGATTGTTTGCGAGTAATAATGAATAAAAAATATAAGTGATATTTACAACTATGCCAATGATAAATTAAGAGGATTGATGTGCGTTAACAATTACAGCTTTAGTATTAACAAATTCAGTTCTAACTTAAACATTAATATAACGTATTAGGCTGTTTGATTTTATATTTATCCATTCTACGATATAAGGTAGATCGACTAATATTAAGCTCATTTGAAGCAGTTGAAATATTCCATTTGTGTCTACGCAAGATTTCTAGCAAATCTTCACCTTTACTACACAGCGTAGTAGATATTTCTATGTCTAAACTCCTTTCATGCTCATTTCTAATATCCGCTCTATCAACTGCATTTGAAATTAGCGGTTCACAAATTTCCTCAGGTAAACAGTCAAGTTTAATTCGATTATTATCACTAATAGCAAGAGCATAACGAGCTACATTTACCAACTGCCTTATATTACCTGGCCACTGATATTGAAGTAATACCGACATTGTATCGGAATCCAAATTAAATTCTTTCTTCGACTCATTAGCAAAAACAGCATTAATTAAATGCTGCTTGTCGAGTCGCTGCCTTAACGATGGAAGTTTTAACGTTGCTCCGTTTAAACGATAATATAAATCTTCCCTAAAAGACTTGTTAGCAATCAATGTAGACAAGTTTTGATGTGTTGCGGAGACTACATTAACATCTATGGGTATTGGTTTTTCCGCCCCTAAAGGTAATATTTCTTGTTCTGCCAGTACCCTAAGTAAACGGGTTTGGAGTGGTAAAGGCATATCGCCAATTTCATCAAGAAATATAGTGCCACCATCAGCCAATAATAACTTTCCCTTCATGCCATTTTTATTAGCTCCAGTAAAAGTTCCACTTCGATAACCAAATAGTTCACTTTCAATTAATGATTCAGGAATGGCAGCGCAATTGAGGGCAATAAAGGGTCCATTAGCACGATCACTTTCATCATGAATTGCTCTGGCAAAAGCTT
>CAJXUT010000065.1 GCA_913061365.1 uncultured Colwellia sp. | reverse complement strand
AGATCTACACTATCCTCTTCGTCGGCAGCGTCAGATGTGTATAAGAGACAGAGCTTTTACTTTTCCGTTATTTGTTTTTTTATTCTAAATACTTGTTTCGCTATGTCGAATGAAAAAATGTCTGTTGAAAATTTATCTAACAATAGTTTTAATAACTCTATGAACACACCCTTAAATTCGAGTGATCAATTTTCTCCTCTTGAAAAGTTAGTTGCTGCAAAAATGGCCTTAGATATTCGCTATTTTTGTCTAGAAAAAAGCTCTACTGAAAAACAACCATCAAAAAACTGCTTACAACCAGTAACAAAACTACCGAAAACATTGGCTGATATGATTACTGTTTCAGGGGTTGGGAGTGTTGTGCTTTTTGCTGAAAATTTAGTGGCCACAAAGCAGATATTACAATTGACTCATGATCTGCAGCAAGCTGCTACAGCAACTGAATCAGGTGAGCCATTGATTATCTCTATCGATCAAGAAGGGGGTAGGGTTGTTCGCTTACCTCAGGCTACTTCTTTTGCTGGTAATATGGCAATTGGTGCTACGTATGCGGATCATGGCGTTAGTTTTGCCAGCAAAACAAGTCGTGTTATCGCCAAAGAACTTGCTGTATTAGGATTTAATAATAACTATGCACCCGTTGTTGATGTTAATACTAATGCTGATAATCCCGTCATCAATACGCGATCTTATGGTGAAAACCCCCAGCAAGTAGCTGAATTAGGTGTAGCAGCCGTTAATGGTTTTCAACAAAATGGCATTATGGCAACACTGAAACATTTTCCTGGACATGGTGATACTCACGTTGATAGCCATTTAGGATTACCGCTTGTTGCCCATGATTTAATAACTATTCAAAAGAAAGATATAGCCCCTTTTCAATGGGCTATCGATCATAGCTCGCCTGCAATGATTATGACTGCTCATATTCAATATCCGGCTTTAGACAGCTCAACAGTAATGAATAATATTGGTGAAAATATTATTCGACCAGCCACCATGTCTCGAAAAATATTGACTGATTTATTGAGAAAAAAAATGGGCTATGAGGGCATTATTGCTACAGATGCCTTAGATATGGCGGGTATTGCTCATTATTTTGATGAAGTTTCTGCAGTGGTTGAAACTTTTGTTGCTGGGGCTGATTTAGCGGTAATGCCGTTTAAAGTGAGAGAAGTTGAAGATGTTGAAAGGTTTTATCTATTTATCAAAAAAGTAGCACAAGAATTACAACAAAAAATTGTAGATGAGCCATCATTTGCAGCAGAATTGATGGAATCTAAAGAGAGAATTAGTCGTTATAAAACCCAATATTGTCAATTGCCTAAAAGCTCCCTTAGCAATCAAATTTTGTTAGCAGAGCAGTTAATCGCGCAACCTGACCATTTAAAACTTGAGCAAAATTTAATTGAAAATGCGGTAGTTAAGTTAACAGCAGCAGAAAATAGTCTTCCAGTGAATATTGTTGATATCAATCGAATTCACTTGTTTGTATTAAATTGGCAAGAATTTGGCGCGTTAAAAAATGCAATTGTTAATCAATGGCAAGCAGAGGGAAAACAAGCGCCTGAAATTAGTGCTACGGTAGTTGAACAAGGTGATTCACAAGCTCAATTACAAAGTGGTGAAAAATTAGCAAAGGCTGATTTAGTTATTGCGACGGTTGATACCAAAGTTGCTAGCGGTGTAGGTAGTGCTGTCGATACTGGCGGTGCAGAAGATCTATTAACCAAAGTGATGTTAATGGAGAATAAACCTGAGTCGGTCAATTATAAATTACTGCTTAGCTATCAACTACAACAGGCACAAAAACAAAATATACCCAGTGTACTCATTGCTAAAGGTTCTCCTTATTTACTTAAACCTTATAGTGATTTAGCCAGTACCATTTTAGTTAACTTTGACGATCATATTTATGAGAAAGTTGATGGGAACTCAATGAAAAATCAACGGTATAGTTCAGGCTATGTCGCAAGTATGGCAATTATTTTTGGAGAGAAGGAAATACAAGGAAAGCTACCTGTTAGTTTATGATAACTATTAGAAATAGCTTACTGAAAAAGTATTCAAAAACTGAATAAGGGCTTTTCCCTTATTCAGTTTTATAGGCTATGACGCGCTATTGATTGCTTCAGCCATCGATTGTTCTGCAATTTTTTCTAACCAATGTAAATCAACGCTTTGATGAGCTTCACAAATAAACCAAGGTTCACGAGAATCTGGTTCTAGCATTACTCCATTGTTGATTAAGTTAAGGGCAAATTGCGTATATAGGTCGCTGTTTGTTTGTTTCCAATCACGATAGTTTTGTGGCACTTCACTACCAAAATGTACGCCAAACATGGCATCTGGGCCAGCAAAACAATGTTCAATACCAAACTTCGTAAACACACGTGATAACAATGCTTGAATCTGTTTTCCTACACTGGCTATTGTGGCCAGTGCATCAGTTTCTTTTAACACAGTAAGAGTGGCTTTTGCTGCACTTAGGGCAACCATATTTGCTGTATATGTGCCGCCATGAGTTACGCCATTTTTAGCAAAAGAAATAGTATCCATCACTTCAGCTCGTCCACCAAAGCCAGCAACAGGATAACCATTACCAATGGCTTTTGCATAAGTTGTTAAGTCAGCGAAAATACCATATAGCTCTTGTACGCCACCTTTTGCAACTCTAAAGCCAGTTTTTACTTCGTCCATAATCAGTAACGAGCCGTTACTATCACAAACGTCACGTAGCTTTTGCATATAGGCTTGCGTTGAAGCAATAGAGCCACAGTTACCCATAATAGGCTCAATTAAAATAGCAGCAATATCATCACCGTATTCAGCAAATACTTTATCGATAGCTTCAAAGTCGTTTAACGGTACACTAACTTGGTGTTCACGCGTACTTTGTGGAATACCACCGCCAAATGGAATGATTGCAGGTGATTTTTCAGTAGTCACATCCCAGTTATCAACGTCAGACTTCCACATAACTTCATCGTGAAGTCCGTGAAAACCACCTTCTACAACAACAATTTTATTACGTTTAGTGAAGCCACGAGCAGTACGTACCGCCCCTATTACAGCTTCAGTCCCTGAATTTGAAAAGCGCATTTTATCAATGTTAGGGCAAAGTGACTTTATTAATTCAACTACTTCAGAATCAAGTCCTGTAGAAAAACCAGAAATGGTTCCAACGTTAGTAATAGCATTAATAACTTCATCATCAACACGTTCATCACGATAACCAAGAATGATTGGGCCGTAAGCTAAACGAAAATCAACGAAGGTTTGCTCATCACAATCGGTAATTGTACAACCTTTCATACTACTTAAAAAAACAGTGTTGTCTTCCCCCCAATAACGGTAGCTGTCAGCTACGCCTAATGGCATATTATTAACAGCTCTTGTAAACATGGCGTTGCTGTTTGGTTTCTGTTTATTGGTCATGAGGGGTCTCCACTTAATAAAATAATTTTTAATATACGCTGTAAATTTAATCGCGCAGATAATACAGCGGTAGTAAATAGACAGGAAGTTTTATAGGTGTTTTTTTGCAGGAAATACTTAATAATTGCTAAAGTGTAGTAAAAACCTGCTACTTACTTGTAACAAGTTATAAAAATGAAAATAATAGTACTATTGTTCTTCTTGAATCTGTCCAACCATTAGTACAGGAGCAGCATCAAGCTCTTCAGCATCCATCATTGACGCTATACGCTCAACAGAAGAAAGTAACTGATTTTGTTCCCAAGAATCTAATGCTTGATAGCGTTTAATAAAATGCTCTTGCAAAGGTTTTGGTGCACTTTGAAATAAAACAGCTCCGTTCTCAGAAAGGTATAGTTCTACTTTACGTTTATCTAGTTGACTACGTTTACGTACAACTAATTCTTTTGCTTCTAAACGATCAACAATGCTCGTAACTGTTGCAGGGCTAAGGTTAATATCTTGAGCAACTTGTTTTGCCATAGGACCATCTAATTGAGCAATTTTAGTCATCACCATAAGCTGGGGACCAGTTAAACCTGATTTTTTATTTAGCTGCTTAGAGTGTATATCTATCGCTCGAATTACTTGACGTAATGATATTAAAAGTTGTTCGTATTTTTCCATAATTTTCTACTCTATTAGCCCCTTAAGGACAAGGGGCTATTTAATCATAATGGAGATTATAAACTAAATGTACGAGATACCGAAAGCACAACACGAGTATCAGCTACATCAATATCCATACTGGTATCTTCAAGCGCTAAGTCAAAATCAAAGCCTTTCCAGCTTGTCATGTATTCAACACGATAGTGGTTGTATGCGTCTTTGCCATTTTGTCCCCAATACCATTTGTCTTTATCTGCTGAAGTTGAACGATCAAAGCTCACTCTAACGCTATGACCCGGAGCAACCTCAAACGTATGAGCTACCATGGCGATGTAATGACCTACGTCTAAACCAAAGTAATCCCAGCTATACCAGAAGTTTAACTCGGTATCGCCCAAAGAAGAGTTATAACCAAATTTGGTGTAAGCTTCTGGATAATTGTATTCGTCAGATGCTGAATCACCGTGATAAGTGTAATAAGCAATACCTACATCTAAACCAATTTTTTCATTTAATTGAAAATATTGACCAATGTATGCATCCCACTCAATATTAGTGTCGTCAGAACCGCCAAAATCAACATTTGATGCCCAAGTACCAGCATAAAAGCCGCTTTCAGCTGCATAATCTAAACTCACTTGTAAAGCAGGATCGTTACTTGTTTGACTTACACCGTTAAAGGTATAGTCAGATGCTAAATTTACAGTTGAAGTTACATCGGCTGTAGCTGCACCTGATAGTGTTAACAAGCAACTTGTTGCCAGTGCGATAATACTTTTATTCATTATTTTATGTCTCATGTTTTTAATAGTTCAGTAAGTTATTTTTTTAATTAGTTAATTAATTCAATTTTATTAAAGTCGATTTTGTTTTCTTTAGGTGAGCATTCTATCTCGCTAACTTCTTTATATTTAGTTAGTAGTATGTAACCTAAACAAGTGAAAAATATACCTATAACAATGGCACCAACCCACTGGATTTGTAAGAAATCTAGCTTGAATAAAAGGGTTAACAGACTCAAAGCAACTAGGTTACCTACAAAGTATTTTACTCGACCTACACGGGCTACACTCAAATTCAAATTGTCGGTGTATAAGCGGATTAATGAATCAAGAGAATTAATAACGAAGGTTATGCCGACAACAGCCATAGCAATATTATAAAAACCAGCGACTTCTAACCCATTGGCACTGTAGTAATACAACACGGTAAACCATATGGCGATTGGAATAGATGGGAATATCAACATAGCCGCTAATACTTGATAAGTACGTAATCCACCAACAAAACGTGCGGTAAATTGGCCAATCATAATGCTCCAAGCAAACCACCAATAGAGGTAAAATTCATGATAGTCGTTAAGTGGTAAAACAAATTCATGAATATTGCCAAAGTAGCCACCAAGTAATGAAACAGTACTAGCAAACTCGCTTATACTTGAGCCTTCAGCAAGAAAAGCTCCACTCCACATCAAAATGATTAATCCGATAAATAACCATGTAGTCGACAGGCTCAGAATACGTACATAGCGAATACTGGTGCTTGAATAAACAGCGGCAGCAATAACTAAAAATACAATGAGATAAAAACTACTAATGATTGATTCACCATCACCAAGCTCAGGAACGTACCAAGGTAGATTTGTGAGGAGTAAATAGGCTGTAAAAGCACAGGTTCCTATGATAACAACATTATTGATTAGTTTAATTACTGGTATTTCAAAGAACTTCACGCGAGGTTCAATAACACAAAAATAGAAACAAGTGAGGAAGTAAAATCCCCAAATAAGAAATGCCCAAAAGCCAAATTCAATTGCTAGAGGGTTTGTAAAGCTATATTCAGGGCTAGCAGCCAAATCTGCATAACCCGCAAATTCGGTTAATGGAAACATGATAAGCCCAACATCGAGGCCCGAAGTAAACAAAATAGCGATAAAAGTAAATGTTTTAACCGGTGTTACACCGACACAGCGAATATTGCCCCAACGATATAAAATAAAGGCAATAGCGGTAAAGGTAAATAAGATCCCTGCGGATAACCATGCTGTCATGATGGTCTCCTAATAATTATTCTAATAAATGTAAACAAGTATTACTCCTTTTCTAGTTTTAAAATAGAGCACTCTGTGACACCTTAATAGGGCTTCAAATTTTAATTGTCGCAATCATGATTGTTCTCTTGATTGCGATAATTAACCTCTGAAAGAGTACTCGCGCTTAACGTTAATTTAGTTCTGAATTGTTTTATTTTCTCTTTGCTGATGCTGCCAATTTGGCGTTAGCATTACCGGTACATTAGCGGGTGGTAAAATCTCTTTGCCAAGAATAAGATCTGCTGCACGTTCAGCGACCATAATAGTAGGCGCATTAAGGTTACCATTTGGAATCGTTGGGAATATCGATGAATCAACAACCCGTAAACCATCAATACCATGTACTCGTGTTTGTGGGTCAACTACTGCAAGTTCGTCTGTGCCCATTTTGCATGAACATGATGGGTGGTATGCACTTTCAACAAATTGGCGCACAAAGGTATCTATTTCTTCATCGGTTTGTACGTCGATTCCCGGTTGAATTTCTTCACCACGATATTGATCAAAAGCACTTTGGTTAATTATTTCTCGGGTAAGGCGAACACATGCTCGAAAGCCTTCACGATCTTCTTCGTGTTCAAGATAGTTAAAACGTATTTGAGGATGTACTTTAGGATCAGCTGAAACAGCTTTTACAGAGCCACGACTTTTAGGCTTATTATGACCAATATGTACTTGAAACCCATGACCCGCAAAGGCTTCTTTACCGTCATAGCGCATTGCCGCAGGTAGGAAATGGTATTGTAGATCAGGCCATTCAACACTGGCTTTTGAGCGAATAAAGCCACAAGATTCAAAATGATTGGTTGCACCTAACCCTTTTCTTGTTAATATCCAGCGAACGCCAATTAATAACTTACTCCACCAATCTAACTTGCCGTTAATTGTAATAGGTTGCTTGCATTTAAATTGGAAATAAAACTCGAGATGATCTTGTAAATTTTCACCTACACCGGGTAATTCATGCTGCATTTCTATGTTAGCACTTTCAAGTACTTCTTTAGAGCCAATGCCTGAGAGCTGTAATATGTGTGGAGAGCCTATAGGACCAGAAGATAAAATAACGTCTTTATTAACACTAACGTCAATTATTTTTCCTTTACGCTCGTAACGTACACCGGTGGCTTTTTTACTTTCATCAAGTAGCACTTTATGCACTTGTGCATGAGTAATTACGGTGAGATTTTTACGTGCCATTGCGGGACGTAAATAGGCATTAGCTGTTGAGCTGCGCACGCCATTTTTGATTGTCATATGCATTGGGCCAAAGCCTTCTTGCTGAGCACCGTTATAATCATCTGTTGCCAAGTAGCCAGCCTCAACACCCGCTTTAATAAATGCTTTATAAAGGGGGTTTTGCATCTGATTACCATTATTAACGCCTAACGGCCCTTCTTTACCACGGTATTCATCACCAGCAAACGCCCATGTTTCGGCTTTTTTAAAGTAGGGTAAGCAATGGGCATAATCCCAATCTTGCGCGCCATGTTGTTGCCATTCATCAAAATCTTTTGCATGACCACGAACATAAACCATACCATTGATAGAAGAAGAACCACCCAAAACTTTGCCGCGAGGGCAGTGCATGCGACGGTTATCTACATAGGGTTCAGGTTGTGTTTCAAACTGCCAAGCGTATTTTTTGGTGTTCATAGGAATTGATAATGCGGTAGGCATCTGAATAAAAATACTTTTATCAGTTCCTCCTGTCTCAAGTAATAATACTTGGCTGTTACCATCTTCACTTAAGCGATTAGCTAATACACAACCGGCAGAACCAGCACCAACAATAATATAATCAAATTTTTTGCTATTCATATGAAACTCGTTTTCAATGTTGTTGCTATAGATGTTTTATAGCAACTTATCTATGCTTGATCGCAGAGAAATAATAAATTTTGCTCTTATTAAAATGGACTTTCTAAGGGCTGTAACCCGACATATACCGCTTTAAGTTGTGTGTAATGATTTAATGTTGCCAAACCATTTTCACGTCCTATGCCTGACTGCTTATAACCACCAACCGGCATTTGCGCAGGAGAAAGGCCATAGCTGTTGATCCAGCAAATACCGGCTTCCATTTGGTGAATAACCCGATGAGCACGTGTGATGTCTTGCGTGAATACTGCAGCTGCTAGCCCATAATCAGTGGCATTAGCACGTTTAATCACTTCGTCTTCATCATCAAAAGTCAATACAGACATTACAGGGCCGAATATCTCTTCACGGCAAATAGTCATATCATCAGTACAATCAGTAAAAATAGTCGGTGCGATAAAATAGCCATCAGGTGCATTATCTGGCTGTAGTGACTTACCGCCATGAAGCAGTGTTGCGCCTTCTTTTATGCCTATATCAATAAAGTTTTGTACTAGATTAAAATGCTTTTGTGAAATAAGTGCACCAAAATTGGTATTAGGATCCATAGGATCACCGGCAATGATATTTTGGCTAGTACGTTGTACTAGTTTTTCAATAAATGTTGGATAAACAGATTTTTGAACAAATACACGGGTACCATTAGTACAAATTTCACCTTGGGTATAAAAATTACCTAGCATTGCCGCAGAAACTGCATTGTCTACATCAGCATCATCAAAAATAATGAGTGGCGATTTACCGCCAAGCTCCATTGTTACTTCTTTTAATGTAGTGGCAGCACCAGCCATTACTTTTTTTCCTGTGCCGACTTCACCAGTAAAAGAAACTTTGGCAATATCTGGGTGATGAGTTAACCAAGCTCCGACATCGCCAGCACCTTGCACAACATTAAATACGCCATTTGGGATGCCAGCATCAGAAAAAACTTCTGCAAGTTTTAGTGCACCTAAAGGCGTTTCTTCTGACGGTTTAAAAATCATTGTGTTACCGCAAGCTAGTGCAGGAGCTGCTTTCCAACAAGCTATTTGTAATGGATAATTCCAAGCACCAATACCAGCACAAACTCCTAAAGGTTCACGACGGGTGTAGTAAAAATCACCATCGACTGACTGCTGATTACCTTCAATGCCATTCGCTAATCCCGCAAAAAACTCAATAGAGTCAGCGCCTGACTCTATATCCACCACTGAAGCTTCTTGCCATGGTTTACCTGTATCAAGCACTTCAATTTTGGCTAATTCATTATTTCGTTCGCGTAATAGTGCTACTGCTTTCAGTAAAATTCGGCTTCGTTGTGTTGTACTCATTGCTGACCAAGTAGCAAAACCTTGTTGAGCACTCGCTATTGCTTGTTCTTTAATTTTTTCATCAGCTACTTCAACTTGATAAATCACCTTGCCAGTTGCAGGATTGATTACATCAAATGTTTCACCACTGTCGTTTGCCATGTAGGCACCATCGACAAAATTTTTATAACGTATTAACGACAATTGGTATCTCCGTACTGCTTAAGTAGATCGTCTATAAATTTTTTACATAATTGTTCTGCCTGAATAAAATTATCTTCAGGTCTTGGACTTAACGCACTGCGTAACCAGAAACCATCAATCATTGCAGCTGTTTGCATAGATGCTGTAATTGCTATGTCGTTTGGTAATAGCTGACGAAAAGAGAAAAGGAGATTGCTATACAAGCGTTTACTGTTGATATGTTGCAGCCTAGCTAACCCAGGTTGGTGCATTGATTGAGCCCAGAAACTAAGCCAAGTTTTGGTTGCTGGCGCTGAGCGTTGTAATTGAGTGAAGTTGGCCTCAATGATCATTTCAAGGCGTTGAGCAGGACTAAGATCTTGCTGTTCAACCCGTTCAAGTAACGCAGATTTTAGTTGATCTAGCAAATGTTTGACTGTTGCTTCAACTAACTCTTGTTTACCACCAAAATAGTGACTAATAATTCCGGATGATAAACCGGCAATTCTGCTGATAGTTATGATCGTAGTATGTTGTAAACCATATTGCGCTACTGATTCTAAAGTCGCGTTAATCAATTGTTGTTTACGTAGAGGTTTCATTCCAACTTTTGGCACGAGTTTGCGAATCCTTTTTTAATTGAACGTTCAATTAATTATAATTCTAATAGTTTGTACTGAAATTATCAAGAGATGATTATTAGTACAAACTTAGAATGAAACTTATAAAGCCTGCTAATAATGAAGCTTTAAGCTAGGGTTAAATGTAAAATAAAATAATGTTATGAGATTAAAGCTTCGTACTCGAACTATACTTGTGGGTAATAGAGGTGATTTTTTTGCAAACTGAACTATATTGAAGAATTTATTATCTTATTAAAAAAGCTGGTGTAGCCTGCGAGTTATTGACGAGGTTAGTTGAAAAGTTTAATGTTTTACTAGAGTGAACGGCATGGTGTGGTTAATGATGATTTTCTAGATATCAGAGAACGTTATTATGAGACATATTTATCACTTTTAGGACTTTAAGGAGTGTATTTAAAATGGAATTGTATGAATTGTCCTTTTGTAATGTAGAAGTTTTACGAAGTGACATTGCCGAAGTGAGTGTTTTTGAAGGTGTTGATGTTGACCTTAAAATGGTTGAGGAAATTCATCAGTGCTTTTTATCTATTTTTGCACATTCATTTTCACTGTTAATTAATAAAAGTAACTCTTACTCAACACAATTTGATGCATTGGTGCACTTTGGTACATTACAATCAATTGATAAAATAGCTGTGTTTGCACCCAATAAGTTGGCAAAGCTTAGTGCTGATTTTTCAGCCGATATTCCAAGTTCTGCTGAATTAAATATTCAAGTCTTTATTGATAGGAATGATGCGCTTGCTTGGTTGAAAAACAATGTTATAAGTACATTGCCCAAAGGAGTGGAATAACTCTTATGATCATAGAAAAAAAGCTATCTGATTTGGCTGTTGGTCATTATGTTGTTGAAATAAAGTTGCAGGATAGCAACTATATACTGTCTTCCCCTCGCCATGTTAAAAGCACTGCGGTGATAAATAACTTAATAAAAAAAGGGATAAAATCTGTATTAATAGACGATGAAAAGACTATTGAACAACCAAATACAACAGAGCCTGTTAATAATGTACTAAGCCAATTATCTTCAAATGAGCTCACCTCAGAAAAAGTAAAAATAGCTAAAGATATCTTTAGTGAATCTAAAACTATACAACATAAAATATTTAGTGATGCCAAAAATGGTTGTGATATAGATCTTGAGTCTATTTCTAAGGTCACTAATAAGTCTGTCGATGTTATTTTTAATAATCCTGATTCATTAACATGCCTTGTTAATATGCGTAAAAAAGATGAATACCTACTCGAACATTCTATTTCTGTTTCCATCTATTTATCTATATTCGCTAATTATTTAAACCTTGATAAAAAAACCGTTTATGAAATGGCAATTGGCGCTTTTTTACATGATGTAGGCAAAATCATGATACCTGATTATATTTTGAATAAACCGAGTAAATTGTCTGAGAATGAGTTTTTTATTATGAAAACTCATGCCAAGCATTCTGCAGATATTATTGAACATACTTCAGGTATTAGTCATTTAAGTTATGAAGTTGCTGCTTTTCATCATGAAAAACTTGATGGGACAGGTTATCCTTTTCAGCTTAAAGCTAACAAAATTAGTAAGTTTTGTAGAATGATGCAGATATGCGATATTTTTGACGCACTAACTGCTGACCGTTGTTATAAAGAAGGTTTTTCTCGCTTTAAGGCATTTACTATATTACGCGGTTTAGCAGAGAATAATCATCATCTTGATTGTGAACTTGTAGAGGATTTCATTAAAGCGATAGGAGCTTATCCAGTAGGCGCTTTGGTGAAGTTAAACTCTAATAAAATTGCGGTAGTGGAACGGAAAAATTATGTAGACTCAATGCGACCTGGTGTTAAGCCTTTTTTTGATTGCAATAAAGGAGAGTACCAAAACAGTGAAGCGATAGATTTATCTTTAAGTGATGATTTTATTGTAAAAGAAGTTAAAGCAAGTGAGTTTAACCTTGATATGCCTGAAGTGTTAGATTTATTGAGAAAATAATATAGCCATCAAGTAAATGCTAGCTTATTTAAGCATTCATGAAATAGAACAATAAAAAAATCCGTAAATATTTTACGGATTAAAGTATTCAAGAAAATGAAAAGTTAGTTTAGTAGAAAGTATCTTCTTTATTATGTGCTTGTGGATCTTCGATAATTTCATCAATGTTTACTTCAAAACTATTATTGTTACAGATATCGGTGAAATAGACTGTCTGGGTTGAGCCATCGATCCAAGTTACTGTGCCGCTGCCTTTCTTGCTACCGCATTTCATACCAATATGAATATCATTAAATTCCATGACGCCTCCTTTTTATTACCTAACCGGACGCAATTAGTTAGAGCATCAGTTTTTAGTATAGTTCATTTTTTGTTCTATTTTTATATTCAAGAAGCAGCCTGAGATAAATACCGCTTTAACTTTATAGGAGTAGGTTTATTGAATTATGGCATCAACTCAGAGATATTAGGGAATATATGCAGTGCCAAGCGTGCACGCTTTACTTGCTCCAGTAACAGCTGGCATGCTACTTAAATGGTTTTTATCAAAACAAAATGCTAGCCAAGCAAAAGCTATTGCTTCTAACTGGTCACCATCAATACCCTTTTCACTTGTTGATAATAATTTGTATTTTTTGCTATCTAATGCCAGTTTTTGACTGATTATATTCTTCAAGGTATCGTTATGAGCGCCACCACCACAAAGATACACTTTAGCTATATTAGAGCTATCAGACTTGTGTTGTTTTATAGCATTAACAATTGTTATCGCTGTAAAAGCGGTGAGTGTTGCTTGTACATCTTGGTTTGTAATAGGTTCAGCACAACTTAATTGTTGTTCGAGCCATAACAAATGAAAATATTCTCGGCCTGTACTTTTAGGCGGAGTCATATCAAAGTACTCATCAGACAATAATTGCTTTAATAATGCAGCGTTTACTTTTCCCTTTGCTGCCCAGTGACCTGACTTATCGTAACTGCTATCACTGTCGGGATGATGCAATTGAAACCAATCATCCATTAAGGCATTTCCCACACCGGTATCGTAGCCAATAACCGCTAATTTATTTGTCGCAGGAAGAAAAGTAAGATTGGCAATTCCACCAATATTTACCACAAATACATCAGAGCTGGCTTTAGATGAAGTGTCAAAAGCTAGTTTATCACTATGTAAACATTCACTAAAGATAGTGTTATGAAAAGCAGGAACTAAAGGAGCACCTTGTCCGCCGAGTGCCATATCTTTTCGTCTAAATTGTCCAATTACACGAATGTTAGTTAAGGTTGCTAATGTTTGACAACATCCAATTTGCAAAGTGAACGGGTGTTTGAGTCTTGGTCTGTGACGAACTGTTTGCCCATGGCTACCTATAGCAATAATATCATTGCAGGTGAGCTGTTCTTGGGCTAAAAAAGTATGAATAGCGTTAGCAAAAAGTTTTGCTAACTCAATATCTAATTCAAATGCGCGGTCAATTTCATTAGTATTGGGGTTATACAAGGAGGTGATTTTGGCGGTGGTTTCATCACTGTATGCTTGATAATAGCTAGCGTGGTGCACAAGTTTGTTGTGTTCATCAAAACTGACCAAAGCTAAATCAAGTCCATCAGCACTAGTGCCAGACATTAAGCCAAGGTAATAATGTTGTTTATTTGTAAACCCCTTAACATGTTTAATCATCACTTTGCTGTGTTGCTTTATTATTTGTTAAAGTTGAGAACATAGCGTTCTTAGAGCCGAACAACGTTTGTATTCGCTTCTTAGAAAGAGCAGTGAATGCTGCCTTGTGTTTTTTAGCAATAGGCTTAGCGTCAGGCAGTTTTACCGTTCTAGGGTTACGGTGAACACCATTAAGTAAAAATTCATAGTGTAAATGAGGCCCAGCAGCTAATCCTGTTGCTCCTACTTTACCAATAAGTTGCCCCTGTTTTACACGTTGTCCTTTTTTAACTGCACGCTTTGAAAAGTGTAAATACTTAGTGACTATACCGTTACCATGCTGAATAAATACGTAATTACCATTGTATTTATTATAGGTTGAATGCGTTACTTTTCCATTACCAGCAGCGACTACAGGTGTACCTGTTTTAGCTGCATAATCAACACCTCTATGTGCTTTCCAGCGTTTTTGAACAGGATGAAAGCGCTTACGTTTGAAATTTGAACTGATATATTTGAAATTTACAGGTGCTCGTAAAAAAGCTTTTCGCATACTTTTACCGTCAGGGGTGTAGTATTCGTCATCAGTAAAGCGGACTGCTTGAAAAGATTCACCTTGATTAATAAATTCAGCGGCAAGAATATTTCCTGTACCAATATATTCACCTTCGATATATTTTTTTTCATAGAGCATATGAAAACTATCACCAGCGCGTAAATCTAAAGCAAAGTCGATATCCCAGCCAAAAATGTTGGCAAAATTAATTATTTGTCCATCAGTTAATCCTGCTGCAGTTCCTGCATTCCAAAAGCTTGAGGTGATTGTGCCATGTGCAAAATCTTGACGGATTTCAACAGTTTTAGATTCTTTATGTGATTGAAATTTATCACCAACAAGGTTGATATATAACGTGTCAGTTTTTGATAATGGATATTCTAACGCAGTAACTTTATTATCGTCATTACTGGCAATGCGTAAGGTATCATTAACATTAATTTTCATTAATAACTTTGTGTTTTTGCCTTGAGCAGTACTTACTGCATAGGTTTCTTGTGCACTAAAGCCTAAACGTTTAAATATTCTGGCAATTGAATCACCACTACGTACCTTTACCGTTTGCCACGACATGTTATTTTGTTGCTGTGAATTAACCGTACTATCTATAGCACTCGGTGACGCTTCTTCTAGAGATGGCTTTTGGGTTATTGAGGGAATTACAATTGTGCTAACAGTGGGTGAGGATTTTGTCTGCTGGGGCATCGCAATTTGATAACGTTTACCTACGGTGAAGCCTTGATTATTTGCATCTTGGGTTGTTAACTCGTTTTTACTCGGCAGCATAATCAACATTAATAAAAAGATACTGATAGACATAATGAACAAGCGATGTAATTTAGGAAGGCGTAAAAACATGCCACGTAACGTTAGGAGCTTTTCCTGTAGACTTTTTAATTGACGCTGTAATATTTGTTGTTTATTCACTGAGATATTTATTTATTAGGTAGTAACTGAAATACGATAATGGTCGTTAAGAGCCTTGCACTATATCAAAGTTTTTATCAAAGTTTTTATAAAATTAAGGAAGCAATGGTTTTTATTCTTTTATGTGACAGATAAAGTGAGTAGAATTCGGCTATTGAAATGAATATATATCTAGCCAGTGGAGCTGAAAATGACGGATGTTAGTCAAGCATTTGCGGAGTTACAACGCGGTGCGGAAGAAATTTTAGTAGAAGAAGAGCTTTTAGCTAAATTAAAAACAGGTAAACCATTAAAGATCAAAGCAGGTTTTGATCCAACAGCGCCAGATTTACACCTTGGTCATACCGTATTAATTAATAAATTACGTCAGTTTCAGTTACAAGGTCATGAGGTTATTTTTCTCATTGGTGATTTTACTGGCATGATTGGCGATCCAACGGGAAAAAATGTTACTCGTAAGCCTCTTACCAAAGAAGATGTTTTGGCTAATGCTGAAACCTATAAAGAACAAGTATTTAAAATTTTAGACCCAGCAAAAACAACCGTTGCTTTTAATTCAACTTGGATGGAAAAACTGGGAGCAGCAGGTATGTTGCAACTTGCCTCTCGTCAAACTGTTGCTCGTATGATGGAGCGTGATGACTTTAAAAAGCGTTATGCTAATGGCCAAGCTATTGCTATCCATGAATTTATGTATCCGTTAGTACAAGGTTGGGATTCTGTTGCGCTTGAAGCTGATGTGGAATTAGGCGGCACGGATCAAAAATTCAATTTATTAATGGGCCGAGAATTACAAAAAAGTGAAGGTCAACGTCCGCAAACTGTCTTAATGATGCCTTTACTTGAAGGGTTGGACGGCGTGCAAAAAATGTCTAAATCGTTGGGTAATTATATTGGTATTACCGATAGCCCTTCAGACATGTTTGGTAAAATAATGTCTATTTCAGATGTGTTAATGTGGCGTTATTATGAATTGCCTGTCTCTTATACACATCTCCGAGCCCACGAGACGTAGAGGAATCTCGTA
>CAJXUT010000064.1 GCA_913061365.1 uncultured Colwellia sp. | reverse complement strand
TACGAGATTCCTCTACGTCTCGTGGGCTCGGAGATGTGTATAAGAGACAGTATCTTTCCTGGGAACAATTAAAATCATTAGGAGATGAAGGTGTCATCATTGCAAATCACGGTTTTAAACATGATTCTTTAACCCGAATCAAAGACGATTTAACTCAACAGCAATGGCTAGAAAAACAAACCACACTTCTACTAAAATCTGAACAAATGATTAAAGAAAAAACAGGACAAAGCTGGCATTATTTTGCTTACCCTTATGGGGAATATAGCCCAGATATACAAAGCTGGGTTAAAGAAAATAACTTTGTTGGATTTTCTCAACAGTCTGGTGCCGTAGGTTTACAAACAAACTTAACCAGTGTTCCTCGCTTTCCAGCTTCAATGCCATATGACAAAATTTCTGGTTTACGAGATAAGCTAAACTCGTTGCCTTTTACGATTAAGCTACAAGATGAACAAGCTAAGACAATTTTTAAAGTAAAACAGACTAAAAATATCACATTCAATATAGAAACTGATGACTTTTATAAATCAGGATTACATTGCTATATTTCAGGCCTAGGTAAGCAGAAAATAACTTGGCAAGGAGATAGTAGCTTTACAATCAATTTTAGTGATGACCTACCTATAGGACGAGTGCGTTGTAACTGTACTGCTGCCAGTATTAGTAAACCAGGTCGCTACTATTGGTATTCAAAACCTTGGTTTGTATTGAAAGAAAATGGAGAGTGGTATCATTTATAATGGTCAGCCAATATAAATTAAAGGGATATGTAACCATTGACTGAAACTACCCATCATTTGCCTTAATACAATGCGACTATTTTTTTATAGTCGCTCAATAGTTTGTCACTATCAATATTAGGTACTTTTCCAACAACTTGCTCTGGTTTGAAAATAGCAGCAATTTTACCTACAGGATTAATTAAGACCAAAGAAGCACTATGGTCTACAAAGTAATTATCCTCTTCCCCATCTATTGCATACATTAACCCCATATTGCGAGCAAATGGAAATAGCACATCATGACCTGCCCTCAAGGCTATAAATTCATTATTAAAGTAAGCTATATATTGTGCTAATTTTTCTTGGCTATCACGCTGAGGATCAACACTCACAAGTAGCACCTGACTATTTTTGGCAATATCTTTCAAGTCCTCATAAATAAAACTTAAATTTTGTAAGGTTGTTGGGCAAATATCAGGACAGGACGTATACCCAAAAAAGATCAACGACCATTTGTTATTAAGCTGAGTTTTGTTAAAAAAGTTTCCATTATGGTCCGTTAACTGAAAAGGCTTAACTTCCCTAGGTTTTTGATAATATAAAGCGGTATCAAGAGGGGGCAACTTGGTTATCGTTTTAAAACTAATAATACCTATAACTAAAGCCACTGCCGCTACAGCGCCCCAAAAAATCTTATTCATAAAGCTACCGGGAGTAAATAATGATCAAGTAAAAGAATCACAAACAATGACATTAAGTGAATGATAGAAAATTTAAAAGTATCCATTGCTGTATTCTCATCAGCATAAAACTTAAGCTTCCACGCATAGGCAAAAAATATAAGATTAAGAGTCACAGCGCCAATCAGATATAACCAATTGCTCATACCAACTAAGTAAGGCAACAAGCTAACAATAAAAAGTAATACAGTATAAAGCAGTATTTGTGTTTTGGTAAAACTAACGCCATGGGTTACAGGTAGCATAGGAATATTTACCTTGGCATACTCATTTTTACGGTGAATAGCTAATGCCCAAAAATGAGGAGGTGTCCAAGTAAAAATAATTAATACTAGTAATAAAGCATTGGGATCCACTTGATTGGTCATTGCCGTCCAACCAAGTAAGGGAGGAATAGCGCCTGCTAAGCCACCAATTGTGATGTTCTGTGGCGTTGCACGTTTTAAATATAATGTGTAAATAAAACTATAGCCCACTAAGCCAGCTAAGGTTAAGTAGGCTGTTAGTGGATTTACAAAGACAATGAGTAAAGTGAAACCTAAGAAAGCAAGGCTGCAAGCAAATATAATCGCGCTATTGGTAGTCACTCTACCTTCAGGCAACGGACGATTATGAGTTCTTCCCATTATTGCATCAATTCTTTCATCGACTATATGATTAATTGCTGCTGCAGCTGAGGACAATAAGCCAATTCCTAGCATAGCAGGTATGAATAATTGCCAAGGCAAGCCCCCCGGTACTGACAAGCTCATTCCTACTACTGCAGTAAGTACCAAAAGAGCAACGACTCTAGGCTTAGTGAGATCATAATATGCACGCCATTTAGGTATAGCAACAGGAATCACCTTTATTTCACTCATCATTTCATCAGACATAAGTTTTCCTATATTTTTCGACGTAACCGATAAGTTAACGCGATTAGCGTTAACATTAAGCAAGCAGCCACTAAATTATGGCCTACTGCAATGGGTAAAGGTAATGAAAACCAAATATTGCTAACTCCTAAACTTACCTGAGTTACCAGTGCTAAACCCACCACAACAGCCGATACTTTAAATGTTGAAGTTTGTGCTTGAAAATAAATAACCAAAAGCAACCACGATAAATATACTGTCGTAATAATAGCTCCAAACCTGTGTATCACATGAATAGTAACTCGCTCATCGTGAGAGAGGTAACCAAATTCGTAGCTATGTCTTTCAGGTGGAATTAAATCAAATGCATGCTCAAAATTTAATTGCTGCTGCCATCCTGATTGGCAAATAGGTAATTCGATACAGCTCAACGCGGCATAATTAGAAGATGTCCAACCGCCTAATGCAATTTGTCCTGTTAAAAGGACAATACCGAATAAAGCAAACCGACCATATTTTTTTATTGAGAAATCACTATGATTAACCCGGTGATTCTTAAGTCGTAAATACAGTAAAAAAAGTAAACATAAGGTAGTAAAACCACCGAGTAAATGCCCCATAACCACTATTGGCATTAGCTTCAAGGTGACTGTCCACATCCCTAACGCTGCTTGGAAAATAACAATAGCAAGAATAAGAAGAGGTAAGCGTAAAGGTGTGCCTTGCGCACGATTTTTAACCGCAAGTAAAGCAATAGCGAGAATCAATAAACCAAGCGTGCCGGCAAAATAGCGATGAATCATTTCATTCCATGCTTTGTTTGGCTCAACTTTGCTTTGAGGAAATTTTTTTTCTGCTAAAGCAATTTGCTCTGCTGTATTTGGGACGTCAATTAAGCCATAACAAGTAGGCCAATCAGGACAGCCCAATCCTGCATGAGTTAACCGAGTATATGCTCCTAAAGTGATCACCACTAAAGCTAATAAAATACTGATAAAAACCAGTTTTCTCATTACACTATGATCTCGCATATAAAAGTAATTATCCAAGAATTAACCTACCTTAGAATACTTAAGCAATTTTTTCATATCTGCCAATATTTGCTTGCCAAAATTCGGCAACTCCACTGTATTTTCAGGCAATTGATGACTTAAAAAAACATTCCCTAACGGATCAACAATAAATACCTGTGGTTTGAGTATTAATTGTTTTGCTTGCTTGGGCATTGCAACTAATTGCCATTTACTTTTTGATATTGTGTGCTGCTGCTCACTAGATAATATGCTTTGATATAATGCTACAGGTAACACTCTTGGCATTTCTTTACCCAAAGCAATATAAGTGTTGTGCACACTTTCAAGAGCTTGTTCACAATAACGAGAACACTCTTCTGGCAAACTATACATAATAAGCCAATGCTTCTTGAACTCTGCCGAATTCAAGCCTAATTCTTCTAACGTTAACTCATTCGCTAATAACGTTCCTTTATTAGTCACTCCCATATCTAACCATTGTTGCTCTAAAGCGAGTTTAGCCAAGATAATAGGTAGAGCAAAAGTAACTATCACAAGTAGCAAACTACGGCGACTTCGACTTTGATTACTGATATTTTCTGATACTTCTATGGTGCCCATACTATCTAAGCCTCTTATTCACAGATGAATTAATATTCTTAATTTGCCTTTCTTAGACCAAACTTAGACCACACCATTAAAATCAACCATGTAGCAGCCAAACTGAACCATTGAAAAGCATAAGCTCTATGTTTTTCTGGCGGCATAACAATAGGTTGCCAATTTTTTATAAAACCTATCTTTTCATTCTTATCTAAATAAATAACATAAGGCAATAATCGTTTTTTAATTAATAACGACAGTTTATCTAACTCAACTTGCTGCACTCTTAATGGCCATTTTGCATCAGTAAAAACCTGCTCTTTTAGCTGTATTCCTACATCAATTAATCTGACATTCCCTCGAATATTATACTTTCCCTCTAGTGCCTCTATTGTTGGTAATTCTTGCCTATTTTGAATGCCTTTTATCCAACCAAGGTTTACTAAAACCGTATGCTCTTTAGTCGTAAAAACTTGGTAAACTCGATAACCTAATCCACCATTATTAACTTGATTATCGAGTAATAAAACAGCTTGTTTATCAAAGCTTCCCGTTATGATAACTGGCATATCATTAATATTTTCACTCATAGCAAGCGAATTAACCTCTGCCAATGAAAGTGGACTTTGCGCTTTTAGCTGTTCAATTCGATTTATGCGCAGCTCCTTTTCAAGTGCTCTACTATTTTGCCAAAAACCAAGCTTTACTAATGCTGTAAAAACTAGCACAGTAAGAAGCAACCACAGAAAACTCATTTTGTTAATACTCGACACCTAAGGGTTACTTCCTTATTACGTGTTAATACTTATCTAACTATAGACATGTCTATATAAAATAAAGGAGTGTTTATTGTGCTATTTAAAATTATTATCGTCTCCATGCTTGCTTTTATGGTGTACAACTTATTTCACGCACTTATTTTAATGAATAAAAATGATCCGAATAAACCATCTATGAGTAAATACATTGGTCGAAGATTAATGCTCTCAGTCGCTATTATCGTATTACTACTCATTGGCTTATCAACAGGATTAATCACTCCCAACCCTCAACCTTATTAAGCCTTTATTAACTTCTCTAAGCTTTAGCTTTTAATAACTTTTCAAGCCCTTTAATGTGTTCACGCTAAGATAAATTCATTAGAACAAAGCAAAGGCACGGAGTTAACGCAAGTCAATGAGTACCTTCAATGGAGCTCTCATGTATTTAACAACGCTTGCCCCATCAAAGGATGTAAACGAACACAAATAGAATAACCCACACCACATCAACAAAATGCCAATACCAACTCGCGGCTTGAAAAGCAAAGTGACTTTCAGGAGTAAAATGTCCTTTTAATATTCTAAAAAACATCACAATTAACATAACGCAACCTAACGTTACATGCATACCATGAAAGCCTGTAAGCATATAAAAAGTATTGCCATATATTCCACTAGTCAAATACAGCTGCATTTCATCAGAATAACCATGCGAATATTCCAGTACTTGGAAAAAAAGAAAAGCTAGACCTAAAAGAATAGTTACCCCTAACCAAGCTTTTAATTGAGGACGTTTATTCTGCTCTAAAGAAATGTGAGCAAAGTGGGCAGTTATTGATGAAGTTAATAATAAAACGGTATTAATTAACGGTAATCCAAACCATCCCATGCTGGTTGTTTCTGTACCATCAGGAGTTTTCAATAAAGGCCAATTAGCTGTAAATTCAGGCCATAATACAGCCCCTGTTTCTACATTATTCCCTGCTCCACCTAACCACGGCACCGCAAACGTTCGTACATATAATAATGCTCCAAAAAATGCAGCAAAAAACATAACTTCTGAAAAAATAAACCAACTCATTCCTTGTCGAAATGAATTATCCATTTGATGACTATATTTCCCTGTCATTGATTCATTAATCACATTATTAAACCAACCAAAAAGCATATAAATAACTAAACCAATTCCAGCTAAGAGTAAGTAACCACCATAGCCGCTAGTCTCATTTTTAATATCAGTAACATAATTTGCTGCGCCCACAGCGATCATAAATAAAGCTATTGCGCCAATAATCGGCCAGTGGCTTTGTGATGGTACATAATAACTTTCATATTCTTTTGTCGTCATTTTTGTTCCCTTTCCTCTTATTTTTAATAAGAGCCTTAATATCTACTACACTGTTATGAATCAACCTTTGTCGTTATGTCATATAACGTATACGACAGTGTTAGCGTGGTTATTTCACTAGGTAAATCAATATCAACATAAAACTGCAAACCCATTTCAACTTCTTCATTGGCTTTTAACGGCTGTTGGGTAAAACAAAAGCACTCAATTTTTTGAAAATACCCTGCAGCTATTCCAGGTGAAACTGAAGGAACTGCTTGTCCAACAATATCTTGTTGCGATTTATTTTTAGCATAAAACTGCACATATTTAACTTCACCAGGATGAACCGTCATTTCATTCATTACAGGTTCAAACTCCCATGGAATTGCTTTCGCCATTCGAGTAATAAATTGCACCGTTACAGTACGTGAAATATCAATTCCATCATTTTCATAGGTGGCGCTAACATCATTAGTTTTCCCATTTAAGCCTGTGATATCACAAAAAATATCATATAGCGGCACAAGTGCAAACCCAAAACCAAACATTGCAAACACAAGTACTACAAGCTTTTTAATCACTTTGTTATTATTTGTTTTACTTGTATTTTGTTCTCGCTTCTCACTCATATTAGTCAACCTTCGGTGGTGTACTAAACGTGTGATACGGTGCAGGACTTTCCACTGTCCACTCTAAACCTTCAGCGCCATCCCAAGGTTTAGCGGGAGCTTTTTTACCACCTTTAATACACTTAATTACCACCGCTAAGAACATTAATTGTGATAAACCAAACGCAAATCCTCCTATGCTGACCCATTTATTAAAATCAGCAAACTGTAGTGCATAGTCAGGGATACGACGAGGCATCCCTGCTAAGCCCAAGAAATGCATAGGAAAAAACAATAAATTCACTGAAATTAATGAGCACCAAAAATGCCACCTTGCTAAAGTTTCGCTATACATATGCCCAGTCCATTTTGGCAACCAAAAATAGGCACCTGCATAAATTGAGAATAACGAACCAGTTACTAGTACATAATGAAAATGTGCAACAACAAAGTAAGTATCATGATATTGAAAATCTACAGGAGTCAGCGCCAGCATCAGCCCTGAGAAACCACCAATAGTAAATAAGATAACGAAAGCAATAGAAAACAACATTGGTGTCTCAAATGTCATCGAACCTCGCCACATGGTTGCAACCCAATTAAAAACTTTAACTCCCGTAGGTACTGCGATGAGCATGGTGCAATACATAAAGAACAGTTCACCAAATAGCGGCATACCAGTGGTAAACATGTGATGCGCCCAAACAATAAATGACAACAAAGCAATTGACGCTGTTGCATAAACCATTGAGCTATAACCGAAAAGTTTTTTACGCGCAAAGGCTGGAATAATAGTTGAAACAATACCAAAGGCAGGCAAGATCATGATATACACTTCAGGATGGCCAAAAAACCAAAAAATATGTTGAAACATTACCGGATCACCACCGCCCGCAGCATCAAAGAAGCTAGTACCAAAATAGGTATCAGTTAACAGCATTGTGACAACACCTCCCAGCACAGGCATAACAGCAATTAACAAATAAGCGGTAATGAAAAATGTCCACACAAATAATGGCATTTTCATGTAAGTCATGCCTGGAGCCCGCAAATTCATAATAGTAACAACAATATTAATTGCGCCCATTATTGAAGAGATACCCATGATATGCACAGCAAAAACAAAAAATGCCGTACTGCCATTCGAGTATGTTGTAGACAAAGGTGCATAAAATGTCCAACCAAAGTTAGGAGCGCCACTTTCCATAAAAAATGAGCTCAGTAAAATTGCAAAAGCAAAAGGTAGGATCCAAAAACTCCAGTTATTCATCCGCGGTAAAGCCATATCTGGCGCACCGATCATCATAGGTAACATCCAATTTGCAAAGCCCGTAAAGGCTGGCATAATCGCGCCAAATACCATAATCAAACCGTGTACAGTTGTTAATTGATTAAAAAAATCTGGTTCAACTATTTGTAAACCTGGTTGAAACAACTCGGCACGAATTACCATGGCTAATGCGCCACCAGTTAACAACATAATAAATGCAAACCAAAGATATAACGTACCAATATCTTTATGGTTAGTTGTATAGAGCCAACGTTTTATACCTGTCATTTTATGGTCATGATGATCATCGGTAGCTGCATCATCAAGCGATTCGTTTATTGTATTAATTGTCATGGTCTATTCCTCGCTTGCCGCTTTAACATCTGAACTTTGAACTAAATCACCCGTATCATTACCCCAAGCATTTCGCTCATAAGTAACAACTGCGGCTATCTCTTTCAAGCTTAACTGCTTGCCAAATGGAGGCATCATACCTTTGCCATTTAGTACTAGAGAAAGATGTTCAGCAATGGCTCCTTGAGTAGCAACAACACTACCCTTAAGCGCTGGGAAGGTTGGTGGTAAACCTAATCCTGTAGGTTGATGACAAGCCGAGCAATGAGCAACATATGTTATTTCACCTAGTTTCATTAACTCATCTTTGCTCATTGACAAACCTAACGAAGCTTTTTCAGCATCTGCAGCTTGTGCCGTTAAAACATGTTGCTCCTTTAACCAAAGGTCATAATCTTCTGGCGTTTTAACATCAACCACAATAGGCATAAATCCATGATCTTTACCACAGAGCTCAGCACACTGTCCTCGATAAGTTCCGGGTACATCAACATTGGTCCATGCTTCATTGATAAAGCCAGGATTTGCATCTTGTTTGACCGCAAAGGCAGGAACCCACCAAGAATGAATAACATCATCTGAGGTAATTAAGAATCGAACTTTTTTATTTGCTGGAATAACGAGGGGTTTATCTACTTCAAGTAAATAATTTTTGCCTTTGGCAGCACCATTGCCATCAAAGCTTCCATTTTGATTTTCAAACTCTTTTCGTGGTGTAGATAGCACAGAATAGTATTCAATATCTTCATCAAAGTATTTATAGTGCCACTTCCACTGTGATCCAGTAATTTGAATAGTCACATCAGAGTTATCATTGTTTTCCATATTGATTAAAGTGCTAGTTGCTGGAACAGCCATAGCAATGAGAATAATAATAGGGGTTGCAGTCCAAAGTATTTCAACTTTGGTGCTTTCGTGAAAGTCAGCAGCTTTTGCACCTTTAGACTTTCGATGAAATATCATAGACCAAAACATGGCACTAAAAACAATGACACCAATGGCAATACAAATATAGAGTGACAGCATATGTAGGTCATATACTTCCCTACTAACAGCGGTTACTCCTTTAGTCAGGTTTAGTTGGGTATCCGCGCTTGCTAAATTAGCATAAGAACAGCATAAGAACAGCAAAGCTCCCATCAACCAGGTTTGGTTACCTCTATTCACTCAATCTCTCCTCTATCTATTAAAAATAGAAAACAGAAATGCAGCAATGTACTTCTAAACTCATTAAACTGAATATCTATTAATTTAGTTATTTTTCTTTTAATAAATTAACTGACGTGAAATAGCACAGCTGAACCCACAAGGTAAAAATCGAGTGCATTAACGCCTTTTTATTCTTATTAACTGTTATTTTTTGTTCGATTCTCTTTCTAGAATCACCCAAAACTTGATCTAGGTCAAACTTTTTATTCAAAAGAAAAGCAATAAATATGAATAATTTCAATAGAGTAACGACTCTAAGATAAGGTACAGCCTAGAGATTATAGGCTAATCGCATATTCATCATTTATAAAGTGAATAGCAAAATAAAAGTAATTTTTTTCTGAAAGAGAGGAGCTTTCAAGCCCAAAAAAGAGGGGATAGAAGTTTAAGGTGAAAAAAGCAGATAATTTAATATAAAAATATTCAAATAGTCGTGGATATCACATAGCAATATCCACTCCAATAAACTAAATCTACACTGTCAGTTAAAGCTACATCCAATTACCATTACGAATAACACCAACGGCAAGGCCCTCAACATTAAATTCTTGGCATGATAAATCGACTACTATGGGAGAGAATTCTTCATTTTCAGCTTGTAGATAAACAATATTACCTTCTCGCTTAAAACGCTTCACAGTTACTTCATTTTCAATTCGTGCAACAATTACTTGTCCATTTTGTACATCAGTCGTTTGATGAACGGCAAGTATGTCACCATCGAGAATTCCAATGTCTTTCATGCTTTCGCCATTTACACGTAACAAGTAATCAGCTGCAGGATGGAACAAACTACCATCCATATTATAATGTTCTTCAATATGTTCTTCGGCCAACACAGGTTCGCCTGCTGCAACACGACCTACCAAAGGTAAACCTTCTACTTCAAGAAACTGCTCTGCTAAACGAATACCACGAGAAGTTCCCGGTAGCATTTCTATATAACCTTTTTTAGCTAGTGCTTTTAAATGTTCTTCTGCCGCATTGGCTGATTTAAAACCAAAAAACAAAGCAATTTCAGCACGTGTTGGAGGCATTCCTGTATCGTTAATAGTATCTTTAATTAGATCAAAGATTTGTTGTTGTCGCTTAGTTAACGGTTTTAATTCGTATATAGCAGCCATAGCCACTCCCTGTATATATTGACAGTTGTACTGGCATTATATACAGTACCATTGAAAAATCAATGCTTTGTTTTATTTATAATCAATAACGAAATAAGCTGCCACTAAGTAAAAAGTAATTAAAAGTGACTGAACTACAGTAATAAGCTTTGATTAATTTCAATATATTCATCTGTTGCATCAATTAATGAATTGGCTGTTAGTTTAGGCACACCATAAACAATTGTGTTTACTTTATAGCTAGCCTTAACATGCCTAAGTAACATATCAAAATCTCCATCACCAGAAAGCAGCACAACGGTATCAATTTCTTCCATTGCTGCCGCTGTCATAACATCAATTGTAATACCTACATCCCAATCTCCCTTAGCTGAACCATCACTACGTTGGATAAAGGGTTTTAGCTTTATATCAAAGCCAATATGTTTTAACGCTTTTTGAAATTTATGCTGCTGATCATCACTACGTGCAATGGCATAAGCGGTCGCTTGGACTATATCACCTTTTGAAAGTAGCTCTTGCCACAGTAATCGATAATTAAACTGACGTTGATAGGCATCTCGAGTGGTGTAATAAATATTTTGTACATCAACAAATATGGCAATTCTTCGCAAAACACTTTCCTTTAGTCTGTTTACATGTTTAAGTTAACTATTTATCTGAGTAAATCAACATTATTGTACTTAGCTATTGTTACTACTATAGGTTGGCGTTAATATGTTGCAGCTAAAATAAACATTATAATAACAAATCAAGAGTATAGGAATAAGTTATGTCTTTTGAAGATGACTATCAATTAACTTCTAAATTCAGTGAGCATACCCATGACTTTCTCTCTAGTCACCTAATTGCTCCAACACCTGTCAATTATTCTGTTATATACCTTTATATTAGTAATGAAAATGAAATGCTATCAGCTGCAATTGATAAAAAGTTAAAAAAGGGTGAATCAATCACCGCTGATTTTATGGCTGATTTATTCAAACGCTATGTATCTTTTACTCAACAAGTAGAAAATACTGTTTTAGCCCCTTTTGAAGAAACATTAACCAAAACGCTAGAGCAAATTAGTAAGCAAGTAACCAACGAAGATAAAGCGGCAGTTAACTTACAGAAATTAGATAAAATTCTAGCCAAATCAAAAGGTAATACCTCTATAGATAATATAGTTAGCTATCTTTTTAACACTATCAATACCACAAAAGCACAGCACGAAACACTTTCTCAGAAATTAACCACAACACAACAAGAAATCAACCAACTCAAAGATAAGCTTGCCTCTTCTAGACAAGAAGCCTTGGTTGACTCATTAACGGGTTTACTCAATCGCCGTGGTTGTGATGAAAAGCTACAAAATTTAAATCATAATGATACCCATACCTCTTTAGCCATTGATATTGATCACTTTAAAAAAGTTAATGATACATTTGGTCATTTTATTGGTGACAAAGTTATACAGCGTATAGCTAAAACCATTGAAAGCCATATTGGTGAGCAAGATATTGCTGTACGTTTTGGTGGCGAAGAATTTGTAGTAGTTATGGCTCATACTCCAATAGCCGAAGCAAAAAACATTGCAGAAAAAATTCGCATATCTATCTCAAACATGAAGCTAAAACAAAGAGATACCAATACTTATTTGCCGCCAATTTCTGTTTCTATCGGCATCGCTCAAAACGATAATATTTCAGAGTGGACTTCTTTATTTGAACAAGCAGACAATGCTCTATATCAAGCTAAAAATTCGGGACGAAATCGCTGCATTTGTGCTTAGCAATAAGTATATTAACCCTGAATTCCATCGCGTATTAAGACACGCATCTTGAAGTAGATTAGCTATAAATGTTAAACTATTTCTTCTTTTAAAGCTTGCCAACAGTTAACTATAGCGATGATGATGTCTATATTGCGTTCTTTTTTTTATTTATTATTAAAACTTCCTTTACGTTTATTAGTTCGTAGTAAGATAGTTCAAGATGCTGATGCAGCAGTTGAAACAAAAACTAGCCCTATTTTCTATGTAATTGGTCATCAATCAGCCAGTGATTTACTCGCACTTCAAGTAGCATGTAAAAAACAAAACCTACCAAACCCACTAAGTAAAGTGGAAATAAATGGCAAATATTTTGATCGTACTTTGTGTTTAGAAAAGCCTAAATTAGTTTTTTCATGGTTTAAAAATCGTCAAACTACAGCATTACATCAAGGCTTAGAAATCCTTAATCAGCATAAGATTAATAAAGACCTTAATGCCCAACTAATACCGGTAAATTTGATTTGGGGTAGAATTCCAACCCAAGAAAAAAATAATGCCAATGTCTCATCCCTTTTAGCAGAACAAGCTTCCCCTACTTGGCTACAAAAATTCTTCATCGTACTTTTTTTAGGACGGGATAATTTAGTACGATACAGCGAAGCACTCTCATTAAGAGAAATGTCTGATTATCACGGTAACGATGAAGCCACAGCACATAAGTTATTGCGTGTTGCTCGTTTTCATTTTCATCGACAAAATATTGCGGCTAAAGGACCTCGACTTATTCATCGTCAGCAAATGTTCACAGCCTTATTCGCTAATCCATCAGTAATGCGCATTATTCAAGACGAGGCTAAGAGCAAAAACCTCAGTGTAGAACAAGTTAAGAAACAAGCAAAAGATATGATGGAAGAAATTGCTGGTGATTACAGTGTTTCATTGGTCCGTCTAGGTGAACGAATTTTGCGTTGGCTTTGGGCTCGACTTTATAGCGATATAAAAGTCAACAACTCTCAAGTATTACGAAAGTTAGCACAAGACGGTCACGAAATTATTTATGTACCCTGTCATCGCAGCCATATGGATTACCTATTATTATCCTATGTTATTTTACAAGAAGGTTTAGTAATGCCACGAATTGCTGCTGGTATTAATTTAAACTTTTGGCCAGCAGGTCCAATTTTCAGAAAAGGTGGTGCATTTTTCATTCGCCGTAGCTTTGCTGGAAACCGTTTATACTCAACCATTTTCCGAGAATACTTAGGTTTGCTTTTTGAGCGTGGCTACTCAGTAAAATACTACACCGAAGGTGGCCGTAGTCGTACTGGTCGCTTATTAAGCCCTAAAACGGGCATGCTTGCTATGTCTATTCAAAGCTTATTACGAGGTATCGATCGTCCGTTAACCATAGTACCTGTGTATTTAGGTTACGAGCATGTTATGGAGGTTGGTACTTACCATAAAGAGCTTAGCGGCAGTGAGAAAAAGAAAGAATCCATGTTTGGAGTGCTGAAAGCGATCAAAAACTTACGAAATTACGGCAATGGTTATGTGAATTTCGGAGATCCAATCAATATTAATGATTATTTAAGTGAACAAGTACCTGATTGGAAAGCAGCGATTAATCCAATTGATTTACAAAAACCTAATTGGTTAACTCCTACAGTAAATGATATGGCTAACCAACTAATGACACGCATTAATCAATGTGCTGCGTTGAATGGTGTTGCAATGGTTGCTCTTATATTACATGCTTGCGAGAACAAAGCATTAGCTAAAGCTGACTTAGAAAAGCAGTTAGATTTCGCATTAGATATTCAACGTCAAGCACCTTTTAGTGAGCAGCTTACAGTGCCTGAAGAAAATGGCTGTGAATTACTAGCACACGTTATTTCATTGAATAAAGTGACTATATCAACTGATAGCTTTGGCACAATCATTTCATTAAATGACTCCGCTAGTTTAGAGATGCGCTACTATCGCAATAACATTTTACATACCTATAGCTTGATCTCATTAGTATGTAAGTTATTAACACATAATCGTAAAATAACTTATCAACAACTTAAAGAGCAAACCATTAGCATTCTTGCCACACTAAAAGATGACTTATTTTTATGGCAGACAGCTGAACAAGCATCGCAACAAGTTGATCAAGTATTATCTTTCTTAGAGAAGTCAGGTATTGCAGAATTTGATAATGATGAGTTTTGGTCATTAACAAATGATACTCAGCAACTCAGTTATATACACCATATGGCAGAATGTATGGATGAAAGCTTACAAAGGCTTGCAATAATTACCTCTTTGGTGACACGTTTAGAACCACTAACTAGACGAGATTTAGAACAAAAAGTTGTCGCTATAGCAAAACGTCTATCAGTTTTAAATAACATAACGGCCCCTGAATTTATTGACAAGAAAGCACAAGCTACTTTGATTAACACATTACGAGAGCAAGGCTATATTAGGCTTAACGAAGAAGGCTTACTTGAAACAACTGATTCAATGCAAGAACTTAAAACGTCAGTAACTAACCTTGTTGCTATTGAAGTTTTACAAAGTATCGCTCGCTAAAATTGATTTAAAATACTAGCCAGTTTCTGACTCCTTTTACTAGTAGATAACCACCTTGTTAGGTTATCTACTATAAGAACCGATTAATTTTTTCCATTGTACTTATAAAACAGCAAGCTCCATTGCAACTTGTTCAACGCCTTGTTTAGCTATTCGCTTATTAAACTCTGCCTTTTTACTACTTAGCAATGAAATACCTTCAACGACCATATCATAAGCTTTCCATTCTCCTGTTTTCTTATTCATTCTCATTTTAAAAATCACATCAATTGTTGGCTTATTCAAATCAACAATTTGAGTTTTAATTGCAACGATTCTTTTATTTTTAACTGACTTAGCTGGCTCAAAAATAACCTGCTGATTTTTATATTGCTTTAATGCTGTGGCATAAGTTCGAGCTAAATGGCTACGTATTGAAACAGCAAATTTTTCTCGTTGTTCTTTTGTGGTTTTCTTTAAGTGTTTACCCAAAATTCGATACGCCGCATATTTATAATCAATGGACGGCATTAATTCTTCTTGCACAATCACATTCATTAATTTTGGAAACTTCTTGATCTCTTGTTGATTTGCAGCAATACGCGTAAAAAGCTGATTGCCTACTTTTTCTAAAACAACATAAGGAGAAGGAGAAGCTGACTCAGCGGCTTTTCCTGAAATAGAAAACACTAATAAAAATACAAATAAAACATTAGATAACTTGAGCATGATACTTCCTTAAGCTTTAATAAACCATCAACAGACCACTTGGTCTGTTTAATGACGACATAATAACACCGACCGGTTGGTTTGCAAATAGATTATTATATTGTTTGATTATTTTATATACTAAAAAACTGAGGGAATGACGTGCTTATTTTTTCAAGTTACGGATATAACCACAAAGTTCATCTATAACATATTGAAATATTTCTTTATTACGAGAGCTTTTACTTAAAGAGGTAGCGCCATTAAAACTAGCAACAATAAAGTATGCCACATGATCTAGTTGCAAATTAGGTCGTAAATCATGCTCAATAGTACTGAGTGCATCAACGATTAATCCGTTCAATTTTTGCTGCATAGTTAAAATACGTAAACGAAAACCTTCATCAACATTAGCCATTTCTTCACAAAGATTGTTCAAAGGGCAGCCACAAACAGCCTCGCTGCACACCATGGTTTCACACATGTTTGTAAAAAAATCGCATAAGCCTTCGATAGGATCGTCTTGTGAAAGCGCCGGCTGCCATGTAGCTAAAAACATTGGTACGTAAACTTCTTCAAAAACTGCGTAGCCCAATTCTAACTTATTAGAAAAATGGTAATACAAGGCACCTTTAGAAATACCACAACGGTTAAGAATAGTTGATAAACTGGTTGATTGAAATCCGTGATGGTGAATTTCATCGGCAGTGATATCAAGAATTTTTTGGCGGGTTTGCTCAGCATCACTCATATACAGCTCATTCTATTTATTAACTAAAAAGTCAGAGAATAATAACCAACCGCTCGGTTTGTTGCAAGAAGTTAGAATCATCATGAAAAAATAAATAGAATATATAGATCTAGCTTGGGATTGGAATAAATATGATTTATAGACATATAATCTGAAGATAAATACCAATTATCAACAATTAATAATGGCGAAATTTAATCTCTGTCTCTTATACACATCTGACGCTGCCGACGAAGAGGATAGTGTAGATCT
>CAJXUT010000063.1 GCA_913061365.1 uncultured Colwellia sp. | reverse complement strand
TCGGCAGCGTCAGATGTGTATAAGAGACAGAACGTGCAATATAAAAATATAATCAGAATTTTAGGTTTGTTGGTAGCACTACTTAGTGTCACCATGTTACCGCCTGCTTTAATCTCTATGGTCTACCGTGATGGCGGTGGTGTTCCTTTTCTATTAGGCTTTATTTGGTGTTTAGTTACCGGTTTTGTTGCTTGGTATCCAAATAGAAACCAAAAGACTGATTTAAGAGCCCGAGAAGGCTTTCTTATTGTAGTGCTATTTTGGTTGGTACTGGCAAGCTTTTCTGCAATACCCTTTATTTTATTAGAACAACCTTCTTTATCTGTTACAGATGCTTTTTTTGAATCTTTTTCTGGTTTAACAACCACCGGCGCAACCATTTTAAACCATATAGAAGGTTTACCTCATGCTGTTTTATGGTATCGGCAACAACTACAATGGCTTGGCGGTATGGGGATTATTGTTTTAGCTGTTGCTGTGTTACCAATGTTAGGTATTGGTGGTATGCAGTTATATCGCGCTGAAACACCTGGACCTGTGAAAGATTCGAAAATGACCCCCCGTATTGCTGATACGGCTAAACATTTATGGTACATATATGTGTCTTTAACTATCGCTTGTGCCGTTGCTTTTTGGTTGGCGGGTATGTCTGGTTTTGACGCTATATGCCATTCATTTTCTACTATTGCTATTGGTGGCTTCTCTACTCATGATGCCAGTATGGGCTATTTTAATAGCCCAACCATAAACTTAGTGTGTGTGTTTTTCTTAGTTGTGGCAGGGGTAAACTTTGCGCTGCATTATGCAGTTGTGCAGAGTAAATCACTGAAAAATTATTTTTATGATCCAGAATTTAAGGTGTTTATCGCAATACAAATAGTATTGACGCTAATCTGTTTCACGGTGTTATATAGTTCAGGTACTTATCAAGATGCTGATCAGGCTTTTGACCAAGCATTATTTCAATCTGTTTCTATTAGTACAACGGCAGGCTTTGCCACAACGTCTTTTGCTGACTGGCCTACGCTATTACCTATCCTATTAATCTTTTCTAGCTTTATTGGTGGTTGTGCTGGCAGTACTGGTGGCGGCATGAAAGTGGTGCGAGTATTACTGTTATATTTACAAGGGTTACGAGAGCTAAATAAACTAGTTCACCCTAAAGCGGTATTTAGTATCAAAATGGGTAAAAAAGTTTTGCCTGACCGTGTAGTTGAAGCTGTTTGGGGCTTCTTTTCTGCTTATGCCGCTGTATTTGTATTTTGTATGTTATTACTACTTGCAACCGGTATGGATGATATAACAGCCTTTACTGCAGTTGCCGCCTCTATTAATAACCTTGGTCCAGGTTTAGGTGAAGTTGCTGCCAATTACTCAACTATTGGTGATACCAGTAAATGGGTACTCATTATGGCAATGTTATTTGGTCGCTTAGAAATATTTACCCTGCTAGTGCTATTTACACCAGCATTTTGGCGTACCTAATATTTTTACCACTTATGCCACAAGCCTAACCAAGCCTGAGTTTCTGATTTAGTGTATTGTTCATTAACTTGCGCAACACCATAATCAATAATGAGGTTGTTAACACCCGTAAAACCAAAAATATTACTGATCTCTCCTTTAATGCCATAAGTATTAATCGTTATTTGTCTTTGCATTTTGTAGCGATTGTAAAATGCTTGTATACCTTTAAAAGGAATGAAAGCACTTAACTTTTCATAGTCATTACCTTGTTGCTGATAAAAGGCTAATTCAGGCGCTAGTTGTATATTCAAATGGGCTTTAGGCTGGATAAGCGTTGAGTTGAACCCTCCTAAGCTTAATATATTACCAGCATCATCTGAACGATTAGCCCATGAATAGTCAAAACCTATAAAAAAATCATCTAAATGACCAATCAAGGTAAGTGAGCCATTACTACCGTTGTAGTTATTGTTTTTACTGTTACCAGTATTTCCTGATAAATAATGTAGTGTAGATTTTTGATTTAATCCCCAAGTTTGTTGATCATGAAACCAACTTTGGCTAAAACCAAGAGCAGCATATTTATTTGAGTGTTCACCTAGTTTGGCAATTTTAATTTGACCGATTGTACTAAACGTAAAAGTGTTATATCGATAAGGGTAGATAGCTTGAAAATGTAACCCTTTTTCTTCAAGTTCATCTAAAGTAAGAGAGCTACTGCCTTGTTGTTGAGGTTTTAAAGTAAATTGATAAACATGCGTACTTAGCCTTACGGGCCATCCCTGCCAGCGAATGTTGCCGCTGTAACCAGACAGCGTATTATTGATAATATCTTGGCTAATATTTATCTGCCAGTCAAAGCGTTGTAGCGCATCACTACTTTTATAGCCTAGCTCTAAAATATTGCTACTGGCTGAATTATAACTTGCGCCTAATGTTAATGTTCCTTGTTGTGGACCAATACCATAAGGCTTAATAAAACCAATCGTTTCATCAGCTGTTATTTGTGCTTTATCAACAACAAATTTACTCGCCAATTGAGAATAAACTATGCCACTTTGTGTAGTGTCGGCTATATTCTCTTTTTTACTCTTCTTTAGATTTAAATGATAAACATCTGGACCTTGAGAGTTAATCGCTAAATACAAAAACTGATCTTCATTAAGTGCTATAGGCCAGCTAATAGGCTGTTGACCTGAAGTTAAGTTGGTTAATTGTTGTGTGGCAAAGTTATATTGATATAGCTTTGTTTCACCCTTTGTGCCAGCAACATAGAAAAGATTTTCTCCATTTTTAGACCATTCTGGAAAAGATAGAAATTGATAGCCTATTGGCATTGGAACAATGTGTTCACTAACGATGTTTTGAGTGGTTTTATCGAGCGTACTTACTTTTAGCTGCCACTTTTTATTTAACGTTGTTTGTACATAAGCGAAACTGACGTTATTGGTATTTTTCTCACGGTCTTGTTGTGGCTTAATACGCACAAAGTCATAAACAGACTCTACACTAGCAGGCGTTAACTCTTGTAGTAATTGACCATTGATAGCTAGTTTTACTAATTGGGAGTTACCAAATAAGTTGCGCTCGGCAATGATAAAAGGATTGCTAGTGTTAATATTAGCAATATCAAATCGACGAATATTAGCACTTGTTGTGAGTTGTTTAATTGAATTACTTGGAATATGCCAAGAGAATAAATCTTGATGTTTTTGATTGTTACGATCAATTGTTGTTGCTCCGTAAATAATCGTATCATTGTCAAGCCATCGAGGATTGTTAATGCCTTTAGCGTCTATTTGGTTTAACGAGAATTTTTTCTTGCGCTTGAATACTGCTGGCGCTTTTCTGGCTATATCTTGAGGATCATTTTTAAGTAAGGTATCAACTTCATTGTTGAACTTTTGTTGCTTTTCACTATTTACTTCAGTGCTATAAATAGAAAGAAATACTTTTCTGGGTTTATTGTTTCGTGGGCTTTGTTCAACTAAAGCAAGATATTTTCCATTGGGACTGATACTAGGTGCTGAAATAGCTCCTGTTAAGTTAAGCCATAATGTTGATGTATTCTCTGGGTAGTGTTGTTCTTTTGTTAATGCCTTAAAAGTATATTCTGCAATAAACCGTTGATACAAGTGTTTAGCTGAATCTTGAAAGACACCCTCAAAGGCTTCATCAAAACTGCGCTCCTTTACTGCTCGCCAACGTGTCCAAACGGCGTCTAGGGTAGCTTCACCATAATTCTCCTCTAACCACTTTAAATAACGTACTCCCATTAAATAGGCCATAGAGCCAGATAAGTAGTCTTCAGTAACAAGGCTTAGTTGCTTATAGTTGGGTAGGGCACCTTCACGAGCAAATTGTTGAATAATAGCTTCAACTGCATTGTTATACAGTCGACCACGACCAGTTAGTTTTGACTCAAGCAGGGTAGCATAACCTTCACTTACCCAGCGGTGTTCGGTAATTTGGCTTGCATCGTAAATATCATACCAATTGGCAATATTATTACGCCAATTGGAGCGGCTTTTTTGCCCTAAGTGTACTAAGTGAACGTATTCATGTAGCACTAATAATTGCTGCCAACCCGTAGAGTTAGCGATAACGCTATCAGATTGTGGTGGTGTAGCAAATAATGTCATGTATGGAGCATTACTTAAGGGAATAGCAAAACCATTAGCGGCATTAAGGGGATCAATAATGTAAGTATCTACTTTTTCATCAAGTACTCGCCCTTGCTGTTTTTGGATTAAAGTACGTACTTGCTCCATTTCGCGTGCACTTGATAGCGCCCATTGTTTATATTGCGGAGTATAGTGAACACGAAAATTTTCTGTTTCAAATGTTTGCCAGTTTTGCGCTGTATTATCTAACTCAGCATATGAAAAAAAGTTAAATAATAATAAGCTAAAGGTTATTTTTTTTAGTGAAAGTAATGAGTTGAGTATTTTCATTAAGCACCTTTAATATGAATTAAAACAAAGTAAAATAATCGAGATAACCACTAACAAGTTAAAACTCATTAGTGGTTTATATTGCTATGAATGCTTTGTTTTACAAATTAAAGATAAATAGCACTGACTTGAAATAATCTCTCAACGTCACCGATATAACGTTTATTGACTAAAAATAAGATTACGTGATCTTCTTCTTTGATAAGGGTATTAGAGTGCGCAATGAGTACTTCTGAACCACGGACGATTGCACCAATTGTAGTACCAGGAGGTAGCTTGATATTTTTTATCATGCGGCCAACTACTTTTGATGACTTTTCATCACCTTTGGCTACTATTTCAATAGCTTCTGCTGCGCCGCCACGTAAACTGTACACATTATCGATAGCACCACGTCTAACGTGGGTTAACAATGCTGAAATTGTGGCTTGTTGTGGAGATATTGCAATGTCGATAGCACCACCGTGAACTAATTCTATATATGCGTCACGTTGAATTAGCACCATGGTTTTGCGCACACCAAGTTTTTTAGCTAATAACGATGACATGATATTAGCTTCATCATCATTTGTTACGGCAATGAATACGTCAAACTGCTCAATGTTTTCTTCAGTAAGAAGTTCTATATCAGATGAATCGCCATTAAAAACGAGCGTTTGATCAAGTTCAGAGGTTAATTGTGTGGCACGCTCTGCTGAACGCTCAATTAGTTTAACTTGATGATTACTCTCTAAAATTCGAGCAAGTCCAGCGCCAATATTACCACCACCAACAATCATTATACGTTTATATGCTGGTTCTAACTTTTGTAGTTCATTCATTACTGCACGTATGTGAATACTTGCCGCAATAAAAAACACTTCATCGTCTGCTTCTATAACTGTTGTCCCTAATGGACGAATTGGTTTACCGTTTCGGTAAATAGCAGCAACACGTGTATCCACATTGGGTATATGATCTCTCAATGTGGATAAGGCATGACCAACAAGTAAGCCACCATAATATGCTTTAACAGCCACTAGGCTAACTTTGCCATGAGCAAACTCTAAAACTTGTAATGCGCCTGGGTAATCAATCAAGCGAGCAATATCACGAGTGACTAATTCTTCTGGGGCAATAACATGGTCAACAGGAATATGCTGTTTATGAAATAGTTTTTTTGAGTGTTTTAATACTTGGTTAGAACGAATTCGAGCAATTTTCTTATGCGTGTTAAACAATGAAGAGCAAATTTGGCAGGTGATCATATTGATTGCGTCATCTGAGGTTACTGCTATAACCATATCAGCATCTTCAGCGCCTGCATTTTTAAGTACATCAGGGTGACAACCTTGGCCGGTGATTACTTGTAAATCCATTTTATCTTGTAATTCACGAAGCTTTTCACCATCGATATCTACAACTGATATATCATTATTTTCGCCAACAAGATTTTCTGCTAAAGTGCCGCCCACTTGACCAGCACCAACTATAATTATTTTCATTTGTTGTTTTTATTCTCATGCATGAATATTACCCTCAAGCTGATATATAAGAGGGTCTACCGTTTTCTATGATATTGTTTTTATCAGTTTCGCGTAATAAAAACCATCCATATTTTTTTCACCAGGCAATAATTGCCAACCTAGTATGCCTTCTTCTTGCGTATTGTTTGTCTCTATATCTACTAATTGAGCATCATTATTATCTTTGAGGAAGCATTCTATTTGGTCGCTGTTTTCTTGCGGTAAAATACTACAGGTTGCATAAAGCAAAGTTCCACCTGGTTTTAGTAAAGACCATATTTCTTTTAAAATTTGTTGTTGAAGGATTACTAACGAATCAATGTCAGTGGCTTTACGTAACCACTTTATATCTGGATGACGACGAATTACACCAGTGCCAGAGCAGGGCGCATCTAATAAAATTCGATCAAATTGCTGTCCGTCCCACCACGCTTTTGAGTTGGCGGCATCAGCGGCAATGACTTTAGCTTTTAGCCCTAAACGAGAAAGGTTTTCTTCAACTCTCACTAAACGACTTGCTTCAACATCAATTGCTGTCATTGACGCTATATCAGGAGTTTGCTCAAGAATATGACATGTCTTACCGCCGGGAGCCGCACAGCAATCTAGCACCACATCACCTTGCTGGCAATCAAGAAGCTTTGCTGCTTGTTGAGCTGCGCCATCTTGAACTGATATCCAGCCTTGTTCAAAACCGGGTAACTTGGTTACATCTGTTGGATGCGCTAATTCAATGGCATTACTTAATGAATCAATGGCTTTAATATCTATCTTTGCGGCTGTTAACAGTTCTTGGTATGTAGCAATAGTTTGATGTTGTTGATTTACTCGTAACCACATTGGAGGTTTTTGCTGATTAGCCGTAAGAATGTTTTGCCATTGCTTAGGGTAGCCTTGTTGTACTTTTTTAATAAACCAGCTGGGGTGGTTATATTCTATTGAAGTAGGTAACGTTTCTTTTTTATGTAATGAACTATTTTCACTTGCACGAACAAAATTACGTAGTACACCATTAACGAGAGATTTCATTTGGCGATTTTTTAATGTGCCTGTTGCTGCAACCGTTTCGCTAACTGCTGCATGATCAGGAGTGCGCATATACTTAATTTGATATACACCAACTAACAAAAGAAAATGAAATACACGTTGTTTTCCGGTTAATGGTTTTTGCATTAAGGCACGAACATCATGCTCTAATTCAGGTAAGTATCGTAATACGCCATAGCAAATTTCTTGTAATAACCCTTTATCTTTTAAAGTCGCTTTATCTTGTTGTCTAGGTAATTCATCACTAAGACTACGACCTTGATCAATTACTGCATAGCAACACTTTGCCGCAAGTGCGCGAATGTTAGCTACTTTTTGTGTGTTTACTTTATTCGTTTGAGTTGTCATCTAATTCACTATGCCATTAATGTTGGCACCGATTTTAAACCAATCTGCACGCCCATTAAGAATATCTTTTACGGGTAGGGCTTTTTTTCCTGGTAGCTGTAATACCTCTAAACAAAGTGCACCTTTTGTTGTAGAAACTACAATACCATTTTTATCAGCAGATATAATTGTACCAGCAGCTTTATCACAATTACTATTTTGTATGGAGGATTGCCAAACACGTATTTTATGTTGCTTATTGCTTGTAGAGCTTTCAACAAATGTAAACTGAGCTACAGGCCAAGGAATGTAAGCACGAATTTTTCTGTTTAATTCACAAGCGCTTAATTGCCAATTTAACTCAGCTTCAGTTTTATCTAATTTATGTGCGTAAGTAGCTAAGTCATTATCTTGGCTGATATTATGTTCATCAGCGTTATAGTTGTCTTGTGCCATTAAAGCTAAAGTATCAATTAGTGCTGTTGGTCCAAGAGAGGCTAACTTTTCATAAAGGTTGGCACTGGTATCAGTCTGCTCAATATCACATTCGGCAGTTAAGATCATATTACCTGTATCTAAGCCTTTATCCATTTGCATAATGGTGACACCTGTTTTTTCATCACCAGCTTCTAATGAACGTTGTATAGGAGCAGCTCCACGCCATTTGGGTAATAGTGAGCCATGTACATTAATACAACCTAAACGAGGGGCATTTAATATGACTTCAGGTAATAGCAAGCCATAAGCAACTACAACCATCACATCGGCATCATATTGAGCTAATTGTTGTTGGTCATTAATGGCTTTAAAGTTAATAGGTTGTTCAACAGGAATGTTGTGCTCAAGCGCTAACAGCTTAGTCGCACATGCGGTCACTTTTTTGCCTCTTCCTGCTGGTTTATCTGGTGGACAATAAACGGCAATTACATTGTGTTCACTATTAATAAGTGCAGCAAGGTGTTTGGCAGCAAAGTCTGGCGTACCTGCAAAAATAACATTTAGATTTTTTGGGGCGTTATTCGACATAGGTTAAGCATTGTCCTTAGCCAATCTTGCTTCTTTTTCTAGTTTAGTTTTAATGCGTTGGCGTTTTAATGGAGATAAGTAATCTACAAATAGAACCCCATTTAAGTGATCCAATTCATGTTGAATACAAATGCTTAATAACTCTTCACCATCAAGAGTAAACTCTTTGCCATGACGATCAAGTGCTTTTACTGTACAGCTAGTATGGCGATCTACTTTGGCATAAATACCTGGAACGGATAAACATCCTTCTTCATTAATTACAGTCTCATCGCTTTTAGCAATAATTTCAGGGTTAATTAATACAATAGGTTGATCTGCGTTTTCAGAAACATCCATAACAACAATACGTTGATTGATATCAACTTGAGTGGCAGCAAGGCCAACACCTTTCTCATCATACATTGTGGCTAACATGTCATCTATAATGACTGAGGTAGCTTCTGTTATTTCAGTTACAGGGCTAGCTTTTGTTTTTAAACGAGGATCTGGAAAACGTAATACAGTTAAAATAGTCATAATCTTATAAATAGCTTGTTAAAAGAATTAGCGATAATTCTGTTAGAGTGTTATGTTTATTATTATAGCAATTAATAATACCGTATTTCTATAACAGTGAATAAATGCATGAAAAATCATGGTGAAGGAACAACGCACATGCTGAATAAAATTATCTTAACACTCTCTTTATTTGCATGTTCTCTAAACTTATTAGCTGGCGAAATAAAAGTTAATGAGAATGCTCCCAAAACCCATCTTGTTGTTAAAGGCGATACGCTTTGGGACATATCAGCTCTTTTTTTAGAACAACCATGGTTATGGCCAAAACTATGGCGCTTAAACCCTGAAATTAACAATCCGCATTTAATATATCCTGGAGATATCATCAGATTAGTCTTTGATGAAAAAGGCGAACCAATGCTCGTTTTAGAGTCTTCCAACGTGAAAGCAAATTATAAGTGGTCTCCTAAAGTACGTCAAAAACGCAAAACGGATACCGCCATTAGATTATTGCCATTAGAAGTTATATCGCCACTGATTAAATATGATCATTTATTTAGTGCAGAAGAACTTGAACAATTACCTTACGTTATTGGCAGTGATGAAGGCTACAAATCCAGTATTGATGGTTTTAAAGTTTATGTAAATAAAGAGCTAGCTTTAGCAAAAACGTATGCAATTTATAACAAAGGTGAAGAGATATTTGATCCTGAAAGTTCAGACTCTTTAGGTTTTTATGTTGACTTAGTTGCAACTGGTCAAGCACTGAGTACAGGTAATCAGGATCAAAAAGAACCTGCAACATTAAAAATATCTACGGCCAAGCGAGAAATTCGCGCAGGTGATTTTGTGGTACCTGTTCATGATGGACAAATGTTTCCTTCTGTTTTTAATATGAAAGCTGCTGATAAATCGTTGCGAGGGGCTATTATTAAAGCTTCAAGTAAAGGGCGAGAGTTTGGGAAATTAGAAGTAGTTGTTATTAACCGTGGTACGGATCATCAAGTTACCGTTGGTGATGTAATGGCAATTAAACGTTTAAGCCCTGGAGTAGTTGATACAAGTACAGGCCCAGAATATACCAAGGAGACATCTCTTTGGAATAGGTTGCTCACAACCGATGGATCAGATTATAAAATGCCTGAAGAACCTTTAGGAGAATTAATGGTTTTTAAAGTTTATCAGCAAGCAAGTATGGCACTGATATTACGTACAGAAAAACCTGCACGCTTAGAAGATGTGGTGACAGCACCATAATAGTCACGCTTTGTTAGCGAAAGGTATATATTTTTAGCTTTTAACTTTAACTCGAAAGGAAGCGAGTATTATAAAGTAGTCTTATGGAGGAGGCCTATGAATAAAAGCAGAACTCATTATTGGCTGGCATTAAAATTAATACCCCGTTTAGCTATTTATAAAAAATTAGCGCTTGTTGACTCCTATGGTCTAACTGAGCTTTTTTCCTCTCCTATAACATCTTTATTATCTACAACCCATAAGCTGACATCTAAACAATTAGCCGCCTTCAATCAGCCTGACTGGTCTCGTATTGATGAAATCATTCAGAATAGTATTTGTTGTAATAGTGAAATTATCACTTTTGATGACCCTTTATATCCTAGTTTATTGAAACAAATTTATGATCCACCTCTTGTTATCTTTATTCAAGGTAATAAGCAATTATTAAATCAGAATCAATTAGCACTTGTTGGTAGTCGTTCCGCGAGTATAAATGGTCGAGAAACAGCATTTAGCTTAGCTCAACAATTATCAGAAGTTGGGTTAGTTATTACCAGTGGTTTAGCTTTAGGTATAGATGCAGCTGCGCATAAAGGAGCACTCACATCTACTGCAAGTACTATTGCGGTTGTCGCAACAGGGTTAGATAAGGTTTATCCCGCCAGACATAGAGCGCTAGCACAACAGATAATATCAAATAATGGTGCAATTATTAGTGAGTTTTTACCGGGCACTTTGCCAAAAGCAGGACATTTTCCGAAACGAAATCGTATTATTAGCGGTCTAAGTATAGGAGTGCTAGTTGTTGAGGCGGCTTTACAAAGTGGTTCTTTAATTACGGCACGCTTTGCATTAGAGCAAAATAGAGATGTTTTCTCAATTCCTAGTGCAATAAATAACCCCCAAGCTAAAGGGTGTCACTGGTTAATTAAACAAGGAGCTAAACTAGTTGAGGATCTTGCCGATATAATAAATGAGTTAACATTTTTAAATAAACCAAACTCACATATAGCAGAATTTGAAAAGACACAAGGTATTGTAAATAAAAGAATTGATCAAAAAGAACAAAATAATAACTTGTGCGTTGATGAATTGTTGGCTAGTGTGGGATTTGAAGTTACTCCTGTAGATAAGGTAGTTTCCCGAAGTAAACTACCCATTGAGGAAGTGTTAACTCGGTTAACACTATTAGAACTTAGTGGTCATGTTGCTGCGGTACCGGGTGGTTATCTTAGATTGTAGTATTTATCATAGATAAAGGGGTTAGTTATGTTTGATATCTTAATGTATCTTTTTGAAAATTATATCCATAGTGAAGCTGAAGTTATGGTTGATCACGATATTTTAACAGATGAACTGACACGTGCAGGTTTTCATCAGGATGAAATATATAAAGCACTTAATTGGTTAGAAAAGCTTGCTGCATTACAAGATAGTGACGCTTATCCTTATTTAACTCGAGTAGGGAATAAGTCTTTTCGTATCTATACCGAAGATGAAATGCAATTGCTTGATACTGACTGTCGCGGTTTTATTTTATTTTTAGAACAAGTTAATGTCCTTGATTTCACTACACGTGAAATGGTTATCGATAGGGTAATGGAACTTGATACAACTCACTTCTCTATGGATGACTTAAAGTGGGTTGTTCTCATGGTATTATTTAATATGCCAGGCCAAGAAAATGCCTATTCACAAATGGAAGATCTTATTTTTGATGAGCAAGAAGGCCCTTCTCATTAAGAGAGTTTATTAAATAATAGTTTTTTTCAATGGAGTTGTGGCATAATATGTCACAACTTTACTTGTAGTATCTCGCTTAATTGAACTAACTATAGCTTATTTTATGTCGACTCAATCCAATAAAAAGCAATCTACCTTAGACAAAGAAAATCCTTTATTTTCTCGCCACGAACATGCGCTTGAAAAAGCCTATGAGGTTTGTCCAGATTGCGGTTCTGAGTTAACAATGAAACGGGGCAAAGCGGGAGCATTTTTTAGTTGTTCTAATTACCCCAACTGTGAATATACACGCTCGGTGATTGAACAAGAGCGAGTTCAAGACACGGTTTTACCTAACAGCGAATGTCCTCTTTGTGGCCATCCTTTAGCGGTAAAACAAGGGCGTTTCGGTATGTTTATTGGATGTACCAATTATCCTCAATGCCATCATATTGAAGATGAACAGCATCATGAAGAGGTAGGTGTTGCCTGTCCATCGTGTAAAGAGAAAGGTAAATCGGGTGAGTTGCAAGAAAAAACTAACCGTTTTGGTAAGACATTCTATTCTTGTAACCAATACCCTAAATGTAAATATGTTTTAAATTATAAACCTATAGAACAAACTTGCCCGCAGTGTCAGTGGCCTGTTTTAATAAAGCGAACTATGGCTGGTGGTGAGGTAATAAGTTGCCCACAAAAAAAATGCAGCTATAAGAGCAAACTGTAATACTTTTAATATTAACCATACAGATTATTTTTAACCCTTAAGAGAAAAAAACTATGACTTCACCATTTGTTGCTATTTTGATGGGATCAGATTCTGACCTTCCTGTAATGCAAGCTACTATTGATATCCTAAAGCAATTTGATATAAATCACGAAGTTCGTGTGCGTTCAGCTCACAGAACTCCTGATGCAGCAAAAGCTTATGTTAAAGATGCTGAAGAAAGAGGCTGTAAAGTTTTCATTTGTGCAGCAGGTTTAGCTGCTCATTTAGCTGGTGCTGTTGCAGGCATGACTACACGCCCAGTTATTGGCGTTCCTGTTGATAACGGCCCATTACAAGGTCATGATGCTTTGTTATCAACCGTGATGATGCCTGGTGGCATTCCTGTTGCAACCGTTGCAATTGGTAAAGCAGGCGCTAAAAACGCAGGTTATTTAGCGGCACAAATTTTAGGTGTTGCTGATCAAAATATGGCTGATAAAGTTTCAGCTGAACGTAAAGCTAATGCTGTTGCTTTACTTGCAAAAGATGAAGCAATGCAAGCTAAATTAGGTTAATTTTTTGTATTGCACAGTGTTGAGTTAGGAGTACTTATTTACTTTTCTAAATAAGTACTCTCTTTACATTGAGCAGTACATTAAGAATATTATAAAGATATACGCTAATTAAATAGTGAGCTTATGAGTAATACCTCAACAATTGAACATGCTGCTGAGGTATTTAACCAAGGCGGTATTCTTGCATATCCTACTGAGGCTGTTTTTGGTCTAGGTTGTGATCCTGATAATGATAAAGCAGTAAATAATCTTTTATTTTTAAAAAAGCGTAGCGTTGATAAAGGCTTGATTTTACTTGCGGCTAATTATACACAGCTATTACCTTATCTTGATGACAATGCAATCAATCAAGCACAACGTATAAGTATTTTATCTCGTTGGCCAGCCCCACTAACACAAGTTCTTCCTGCAAATAGTGATATATCTCCCTTACTTTGTGGAGCTTTTGATTCTATTGCTGTTCGTATTACCAACCATCCTGATGTTATTGCTCTTTGTAACTTAACGAATAAACCTATTGTATCAACCAGTGCAAATCTATCAGGCCAACCACCAGCAACTACTTGGAAGCAGGTTAATATTCAGCTTGGCAATGAAGTAGATTTCGTTATCAGAACTGACACATTAGGGCTGTTAAAACCGACAAGTATTATTGATGGTTTAACAGGTCGCATTATTCGTCAATAAAAACTCTTCTGTGACAAATATCAATAAAAACACCTTTGGCAGCAAAGGATTACTTAAAGTTCCCTGTAAAGTTTGATCAAAATCAATAAAAAAATCATTCTGCAAAAATTAGCTAAAAAACCTTGCGCTAAATCAAACTTTTTAATAACAATAGTTCTATTATATCCACAAATTATTAAGGGATATAAAAAATGAAAAAATCTATATTAGCAATCGCGTTACTTTCAAGTCTTTCTACTGCTGCACTAGCTAACCAAGCGGGTGATATTTTGGTTCGCGGTGGTGTAACTATGGTTTCTCCAGATAGCAGTAAAGCAGCTGTATTATTAGATAATGCTGACTCTGGTTTAAAAGTGTCTGTTGACGATAATGCTCAAATTGGCTTAAATTTTGTTTACTTTATTGACCAAAACTGGGCAATTGAATTATTAGCCGCTACTCCTTTTGATCATGACATAAAATTACATGCTGGTGCAGCTACAACAACTCTAGCAGACACTAAACACTTACCACCAACATTAAGTGCATTATATTATTTCGATACAAGCTCTTCGATTAAGCCTTATGTTGGTTTAGGAATTAATTACACAGTTTTCTTTGATGATAGCTTCACAGGTACATATTCAGATGCAGGTTTCAGTGATCTAAAATTAGATAATTCTTTTGGTTATGCTTTACAAGTTGGTGCTGACTATGATCTTGGTGATAACTGGTCGGTAAATGTTTCAGCTCGTTATATTGATATTTCAACTGATGCCTCTTTTAAAGCTGGTAATGGAACTGTGCAGGGTAAGGCAAGCGTAGATATTGACCCAATGGTTTACTCAGTAATGCTTGGTTATACTTTTTAATTTGAGCAGAATTGTTTGAGTTAATAGATAACTTATAAAAGTAATAAAATAAAAAGCAGTAACTTATTCAAAAGAGTTACTGCTTTTTTGTGTTTTTAAATATGATTTCGGGTAGGCTGTAGTTAAATTCCAATATAGAAAATAGAACAATGGACAAATACTGCGTTTTTGGTAACCCAATAAAACATTCTCGCTCACCTTTTATTCACCAATCTTTTGCTAAAAAAACAGATCAAACTCTCGAATATGATACTTACCTTGCTGAAATTGATGGTTTTTCTAAGGCTGTGTATAGCTTTATTGATAAGGGAGGTAAGGGAGCCAATGTCACAGTACCATTTAAAGAAGAAGCGCTAGCATTATCCGATCAACTTTCAGAACGTGCTCAACTAGCAGGTGCAGTGAATACCTTAACGTTTAAAAACGGTAAAATTTATGGTGACAATACTGATGGAGAAGGCTTAGTACAAGACCTTTTACGTCACAGTGTAGGCATAGCAAATAGCAAAATTTTATTATTGGGAGCAGGTGGCGCAGCAAGAGGGGTTATTTTACCGATACTCGCACAAAACCCTGAAAGTATTACAATAGCAAATAGAACAATAAGTAAAGCAGAAAAACTCATCGAACAATTCAATAATGATAAATTAAGTGCTTGCAGTTTTGAGCAAACAATTGCAAAAGAATATGATGTTATTATTAATGCAACCTCAGCAAGTCTATCAGGTAATTTACCTGCAATATCTGCATCGATAATAAGTAATAGTACCGTTTGTTATGATATGGTCTACGGAAAATCAATGACACCGTTCTTAATTTGGGCAAAAAATGAAGGCGCAGATAAAGTTATTGATGGCTTAGGCATGCTAGTTGGGCAGGCGGCTGAAAGCTTTGATATTTGGCGAGGAATAAAGCCAGCGGTTGAACCCGTACTGAAATCATTAAGAGCATCATTAGATACGGAGTAGATTAATATGAATCAGGCAATTCTTTTTAATGATGATCTAGCGTTTGATCAACAACAGGATGCTTGGCGGTTTACTGCCTTGTTATCAGGACAACGAATTACTATTTACATTCATTCACTAGAATTAAAGTTGCTAGGTAAAATTGATAGCTGTACAAAATATGATTTAGAAGAAATTGTTGAACTCTGGCTTGAAAAAAATGAGCCAGAGAACGATATGATTCATATTAATATACGATAAACATTTTAGCTGTCATTTAGGTAATCGTTTTTTAATTCAACATAGTTGATCGCAGACTGTTTAAGAAAAGCTGATTCACTTTCTTTCAAAGGGCGAACTTTCTTTATGGGATTGCCAACGTATAAATAGCCACTTTCTAATACCTTGTTAGGTGGAACTAAAGAACCAGCGCCAATAAATACATCATCCTCAACTACAGCACCATCCATAATAATGGCACCCATGCCTACAAGAATACGATTACCTAATGTACAACCATGCAACATACATTTATGCCCAATAGTGACATCTGCACCAATATGTAAAGGATTACCATTTGGGTTGTTTTCACTTCTACGGGTAACATGAAGAACGGTGCCATCTTGTACATTAGTCCGAGCACCAATAGTCATTTTGTTTACATCACCGCGAGCAGCAACTAAAGGCCAGATACTAACATCATCAGCTAGGATGATATCACCAAGAATAACAGCAGACTGATCTATATAGATGTTTGCTCCCAAAGTAGGGAATATTCCTTGGTATGAGCGTAGATTATTAACAGATTTATTGTTTGACATAGAAGTACCTGATAAATGTATATGGTTGATGTCTTTAATACAGTTAAAAATAGCATAAAATAAAGAATAATAAGTAAATAATTTAAATTGAATGAATTTAGTACAGAGAGAACTATTAAAAGATATTTACATTCAAACAACAGCGAAATGAAAAATTAATAGCTTAAACATCAATAAAGGCGGGCAATGTATGAATGTTAAGCAGATAAAAATAAAAAAGCATTTTTTTTAAAATAAGTGTTGACCTGAAGTGAAAAATGACTAAAATGCGCAACCAGTTCCAAGGGGCAACCCAAAGAGCTGTTTTGATAAGTTAACTTCTTACTTTTATCGTAAATTAAGCTAACTTAATGTTTTAAAGTTTGAGTTTTAATAGTTTGTAAAAACTTTTAAAA
>CAJXUT010000062.1 GCA_913061365.1 uncultured Colwellia sp. | reverse complement strand
TACGAGATTCCTCTACGTCTCGTGGGCTCGGAGATGTGTATAAGAGACAGGGGTGAAATAAATGTGATCAATCAAGCATGTGGTAATGGTTGGCGAAAAGTATTTAATGTGTATGCTAAATTACTTTATTCTTTAGATAACAATCACTTTAGTTTTACCTCCTGTGCCCCTACTTGGCAAACATATCGTGATAAAAATTTATTACAATTGAAAAGTCATACCGCACTCTTATTTAGTGAGCCTACACTAGATAAAAACGATGACGTTCTACATATCATTTGCGGTAAAGGACATGCTAAATCACTTATCAATAATGGAAAGCTTATCAGCAACCTCGTTTGGCTTGATGAAGAGTTTGCCGTTGATCGTGAAAATAAGTTGGTAGTTTGCCCATATTTTGATTATCGACAGCTGAGTAATAGCAAAATAGAACGTTTAGCTGATTTATTATTAAGCTTTAAAACGCACTGTTGAAAAAAACATCACTTTATTTCAAAGATTAGATATTGTTCATGCCAGTCTTGCTGTATAATACGCGACCTTATTATTTTGAGTCTTTATGTTAATTTTTGAGCTATTGGCCTTACGGTTAAGAGTGTCAGTATCCGTTAGCAGTAAAATATTCAATGGTTTTAGCAAAATTTAGGAATACCCTTTGATCACTACATCGAACATTACAATGCAATTTGGCGCTGAGCCGTTATTTGAAAATATTTCTGCCAAATTTGGCAACGGTCATCGTTATGGTTTGATCGGTGCAAATGGCTGCGGAAAGTCTACATTTATGAAGATACTCAGTGGTGAGTTGACTCCAAGCTCAGGCAATGTATCGGTAAGTACTGGCAACAAAGTTAGTACGTTAGGTCAAGATCAATTTGCCTTTGAAGAGTTCAACGTAATTGATACCGTGATCATGGGTGATATGGCTTTATGGAACGTAAAGCAAGAGCGTGATGCTATTTATGCTCAAGCTGAAATGAGTGAAGCTGATGGCATGCGTGCTGGTGAGCTAGAAAGCGAATTTGCTGAAATGGATGGTTATACAGCAGAAAGCAGAGCAGGTGAAATTTTATTAGAAGCAGGTATTGAAGAATCTTTTCATTACGGTTCAATGCAACAAGTTGCACCAGGTTGGAAACTCCGTGTGTTACTTGCTCAAGCATTATTTGCTAATCCAGATATTTTATTACTTGATGAGCCAACCAACAACTTGGATATTCATACTATCAGTTGGTTAGAAGGTGAATTAAATAAGCGTAAATGCACCATGATTATCATTTCTCATGATAGACACTTTTTAAATTCTGTTTGTACTCACATGGCAGATATTGACTACGGTGAATTACGTATTTACCCAGGTAATTATGAATTTTTCTTAGAACAGTCTGCGTTATTACGTGAGCAGTTATTATCTGGTAATGCCAAAAAAGCAGAAGAAATTGCAGAACTTCAAGACTTTGTTAATCGCTTTGGTGCAAATGCTTCAAAAGCAAAACAAGCGAGTTCACGTGCTAAGAAAATGGATAAAATCAAATTAGATGATGTTAAGTCATCAAGTCGTATTACACCTAAAATTGCTTTTGCTCCAGGTAAAAAAATGCACCGTCAAGCGTTAGAGCTTGAAAACCTAACGCACGGCTTTGAAGAAGGCACGTTGTTTTCTCAAGGTGATTTATTATTAGAAGCGGGTGCAAAATTAGCTATCATCGGTGAAAACGGCGTAGGTAAAACAACTTTATTACGCTGCTTAATGGGTGAGTTAGAACACAACGAAGGCGTTGTTAAATGGTCTGAAAATGCTTCACTTGGTTATTGTCCACAAGACAGTAGCTCATATTTTAATAACGACTTAACCCTAATGGACTGGATGTCTCAGTGGCGTAGACCTTGTCATAACGATTTAAGTGTTCGTGGTATGCTAGGTCGTTTATTATTTACCGATGACGATGCAAATAAAAAAGCACGAAACTGCTCAGGTGGAGAGAAGAACCGCCTATTATTTGGTAAGTTGATGATGGCAGATATTAATGTTCTTATTATGGACGAACCGACTAACCATATGGATATTGAAGCAATTGATGCGTTAAATAATGCTTTGAAAGACTTTGAGGGTACGTTAATTTTCGTTAGCCATGACAGAGAGTTTGTCTCAAGTTTAGCTACGCGAATTATTGATATTAAAGATCAGCGATTGGTTAATTTCCATGGCTCTTTAGATGAATACCTTGATAGCCAAATTAGTACGAAACAAGTTGCTTAACTTTATCATTATCAAAATATAATCTTGCTATGAAAATACCAAAACGGATTCAACCACTTGTAGACGACGGATTAGTTGACGAAGTTATTAGTCAACTAATGAGTGGCAAAGAAGCCACTGTTTTTATGGTGCGCTGTGGCGATGAAATACGCTGCGCTAAAGTGTACAAAGAAGCTAATAAGCGTAGCTTTAAAAAAGCAGCTCAATATCAAGAAGGTAGAAAAAGCCGTAATAGTCGGCGCGCTAGAGCGATGGAAAAAGGCTCTAAATATGGACGTAATCAGCAAGAAGAAGCATGGCAAAATGCTGAGGTAGATGCACTTTATACTTTAGCTGAAGCTGGGGTTAGGGTGCCTCATCCTTTTGGTTGCTTTGAAGGCGTGCTTCTTATGGAACTAATCACTGATGAAGCGGGAGATGTAGCACCGCGATTAAATGATGTAGTGATGCCAAAAGAGCAAGCTATAGAAGATCATGCCATAGTCATGGGCTATATTGTGCGTATGTTGTGTGCGGGTGTTGTTCATGGAGATTTGTCAGAATTCAATGTATTAGTTGATGAGTATGGTCCAGTAATTATTGATTTACCTCAAGCTGTTGACGCATCAGCAAATAATAATGCAAAAGTGATGTTAGGGCGTGATGTTGAAAATATTACGAACTATTATGGACAATTTGCCCCTGAGTTACTCAAAAGTAAATATGCTCAAGAAATGTGGGCATTATATGAAAGTGGCGAATTATCACCAGAAACTGAATTGACCGGTTTGTTTAAGGAAAGTACAGTTTCAGCTAATGTTGATAACGTGATAGAAGAAATAAAAGCTGCTTTTTTAGAAGAACAAGACCGTCTGGATCGTATCGCCTTTGCCAATGAAATAGATGAGTAAATAGTTTAACTAATCAATAAACGTGATAATTACCCTATGGCGAATCAGCAATGATTCGCCATTTTTTTTGTTTTAATTTAAGAAAAGTAACATGCTTATTTTGAGATTTATGTCGTAATTCTTACATTATCCTTTATTTTATTCTCTTTTTCTTAAAAATTTAGAATTATTCACTATTTTACTGGTTGTGCACTTTTTTCATGGATTTTGCCGCAATTTTTCGCAATACTACTAAGCGTTTTAGTTATTTTGTTGTTATTAATGATCAATTTTTAGCGACTATCTATTCAAAAAATGTGGGGGTTAAATGCCTGTAAGTGATACCAATAATACATCTGCACCATTGAGTGCTTTTGCATTACGACAGCTAATTCGTTCAGGAAGCTTTACCAGTAATACATCTGGATTTGCTCAAGGTTGTGTGCAAGGAAATATTGTGATTTTGCCTAAAGACTGGGCAAATGATTTTTTACAGTTTTGTCAATTTAATCCAAAACCTTGTCCGCTAGTTGGTATGTCGACGAATGCGGGAGATTTTTTACTACCTGAGCTTGGTCAAGATATTGATATCCGTTCTGATGTGCCCGGTTACCGTCTGTTTGAAGATGGCATATTAAAAGAAGAACTAGCAGATATTAAACACCTTTGGCGTGACGATTTAGTTACGTTTGTTCTAGGTTGTTCTTTTTCTTTTGAAGAAGCACTGATTGCTGATGGACTAGAAATTCGAAATATAAGCGAAAACAAAAATGTGCCTATGTATCGAACCAATATAGCTTGTAAAATAGCAGGTCGTTTTAGTGGTGAAACCGTGGTAAGCATGCGACCTATGTTGGCAAAAGATGCAATACGAGCGGTACAAATTTGTAGTCGTTTTCCTTCGGTGCACGGTGCTCCAATACATTTAGGCGATCCATCGCTAATTGGTATTGAAGATATTAATATGCCCGATTATGGAGATGCGGTAACAATTAATGCTAATGAAATACCTGTTTTTTGGGCTTGCGGAGTAACACCTCAACTTGCGTTAGAGAAAACCAAACCACCATTTTGTATCACCCATAGTCCGGGTAAAATGCTAGTTACTGATATTGTCAACTCAACACTAGCAGTGCTGTAAAGCTATTAACATTAGGAATAAAGATGAAATTAAATTGTGATTTAGGTGAAAGCTTCGGCAGTTGGCCCATGGGTTTAGATGAGCAAGTTATGCCGCATATAGATCAAGCTAATATTGCTTGTGGTTTTCATGCTGGTGATCCCTTAGTGATGCAAAAAACCCTTAAATTAGCGAAAACGCATGGTGTTACTGTAGGTGCTCATCCTGGGTATCCAGATCTAGTTGGCTTTGGTCGTCGAACAATGAAATGTTCAAGTGATGAAATTATTGCATTAATGACGTATCAAATTGCTGCAATTGATGGTGTTGCAAAATCACTAGGGCTTGAGCTTGACTATGTTAAACCTCATGGTGCTTTATATAACGATATGATGGCTAATCAAAGTGTACGTGAAGCAATCTTGAGCGCATTATCGAGTTATCACAAGCCACTTAAACTAATGCTACAAGCCACTCCCCAAATTGAGCAACATAGAGCTGAAGCAATTCCTTTTAATATTGAAATATTAAGTGAAGCATTTGCTGATAGATGCTACGCCGATGATGGCAAATTACTCGCTCGTACTAAAGCGGGTGCAGTTCATAACAGAGAGAAAATGCTTGCACAGGTAAAGCAGCTAAAAGAACAGGGATCTGTTACCACCGTTAGTGGTCATATTTTACAGTTAAATGCAGATAGTCTTTGTGTACATGGTGATAATATTGAAGGTGTTCAAGCAATTGAAGCAATAAGGGAGCTAATAGGTTAATGGCTCAACGTCTTAATATTCATATCGCAGGTGAAAATGCGCTAATTATTTATTTTAGTGATCAAAGTAATGAGCTAGTTAACGCGAATATTTCATCTAAAGTTCAGCAAGCAGAGCTGCTGATTAGACAAGCGATGGAAAAAGAGCTTTCACAAAATATTATTGATTTAGTGCCTTCTTATGCTTCATTAATGGTGATGTTTAATATGATGGTTACCGATCATCACCATGTACGAAATAAATTACGAGAATTATTACAACATATTGACCATGAATTGACGTCGCACACAAGCTCAAACGATACCAATATAGTCGAGCTGCCTGTTTATTATAGTGATGAATCAGGTCCAGATTTATCTGTTATTGCACAACGTGCTCAATTAACTACCGAGCAAGTAATCGAAATACACCAAGCACAGGAATACCGTGTTTACGCAATAGGATTTGCACCAGGTTTTGCCTATTTAGGTGAAGTAGATGAGCGAATAGCTGCGCCAAGGTTAAGTACTCCACGCATGAAAGTTCCTAAAGGTGCTGTTGCCATTGCTGATAGACAAACCGCTATCTACCCAAGTGTTTCGCCAGGAGGTTGGAACCTTATAGGCCTTTGTCCTATTAACATGTTCGATGCAAAAGCAACTCCTACAATGCCTGTTAATGTGGGTGATAGAGTGAAATTTAAAGCTATTTGTAAAGATGAATTTATCGCTTTAGGTGGCGTATTAGAGGTGAATTATGAGTAAGTCATCTTCACAAAAAGGTTTTATAGTTGAGCAAGCAGGTTTATTAAGTCTTATACAAGATGCTGGTCGCTTCGGTGCTTTTAATATTGGTTTAACTAATGGTGGCCCAATTGATTTACTTGCCTTTCAATGGGCAAATCGCCTTTGTCGTAACACGTTAAATGCCACTACAATTGAAATTAGTGTTGGAGGTTTATCGATTACAGCACAAGTTGATTCTACCATTGCTATTACAGGCGCTAATATGCCATTAACCATCAATGGCGAAGCAAAATCGCTATGGCGCAGCTATCATGTGAAAGCCGGTGATGTTGTTGCGTTGGGTTTTGCCACGCAAGGTGTGCGTTGTTATTTAGCTGTTGTCGGTGGATTTAACATTACTCCCAGTTTTGGTAGTACAGCCACAGTTTGTCGCGAAGGTGTTGGTGGATTACAGGGTGAAAAGCTACAAGTAGGCGATGTGTTAGCTTGCTCGCAAAATATTGAACAATCACACTTAAATAAAAACTTATTATTAGACGATAAGTTAATACCTAACTACCGTAATGAAGTGGTGTTACACACAATACCTAGCTATCAACAACATCATTTTAGCTCACACCAGCAACGATTGTTTTTTTCTCATGAATATACGGTGAGTAAAAGCTTTGATCGCATGGGTTATCGATTAGAAGGCCAAGTAATTCAATGTGATATTGACGGTATTTTGTCCGAAGGAATTTGTCATGGAGCGGTGCAAATACCTGCTGATGGTCAGCCAATTGTTTTATTGAATGATAGGCAAACGATAGGTGGTTATCCAAAAATTGGTGCAGTTTCATCTGTTGATACCGCCAAACTAGGGCAATTAAATCAAGGGGGCAAAGTTCGCTTTGAGCCAATAAGTATGGAGCAAGCTCACAATTTATTTCACTTAAATTTGAGTCGATTTAATCGAACTGAGTTAATTGATTGCGATTAAAAGTAGCGCGAGTAAAACCGCAAAAAATAGAGAAAAATGTTAATGAATAAACAAGTTTTAGATGAACAATCGCTGAGTGAGCAAATAGAAAACATGCTTGTTGAGCGTAACTTACGTGGTATGAAAGAACTACAACCGCAGCTGCGTGCTGGGTATTGTTTACGTGCTGCTGAAGTTTTACGTGATATCAAAGGAACAGTACTTATTGGTACTGGATTTCCGGTGGTGGATACATTTGAAACTGATGGACCAGTTGGCGCATTAATTTTATATCGTGCGTTAGAAATTTTAGGCGCAACACCTGTACTTGTTTGTGGCACGCCGATGGCGACAGCATTTCAACACGATTATCGAACTTGTGTGATTAGTGTTGGTAAAAAAGACATTGGTTTATTAGAAGCACAACGAGCTTTAGCTCATTATAAACCTGAAGCTATTATTTCGATTGAACGTCCGGGTTTAGCTGAAAACGGTTGTTATCATAATATGCGTGGCGAAGATATTAGCGTACGTGCGGCTTGTTTTGACTTTTTTATGGATGAAGCTGATTGTCCAACAATTGCAATAGGCGATGGCGGCAACGAAATAGGAATGGGTAATGTGAAAGACTTCTTAACAGAGTTAGATATCATACCTGCGATAACCGAATGCGATGAATTAATTATTAGTGATGTCTCAAATTGGGGCGTGTACGGTATTTTGGCTTTTTTAAGTATTTGGTCTAAACATGATTTATTAAGTGAAACGTGCCCAGAGCAAATTTTAAAATATATTTCAAATTTAGGTAGTGTTGATGGTGTTACCCGTAAAAATGAATTAACAGAAGATAGCTTACCTGCGTCAGAAGGTATTGCCTTAATTGAAAAAATTAGAACATTAATCGGTTATTAAAAAGTAAAATTATAGGAAAATTAAAATGAATACAGTATTTTTAAATGGCGATTATATGCCTATTGAAGAAGCGAAAATATCGCCATTAGATCGCGGTTTTTTATTTGGTGATGGTATTTATGAAGTTATTCCATCTTACTTTGGAAAAATGGTCGGCTTTCAAGGCCACATAGATCGTATGAACAATGGTCTTAAAGCCATTGGTATCGAACTAAATTGGAGTGATGCACAATGGCAAGAGCTATGTGACTCGTTGAGTGAAAAAAATGGTGCAGGTCCACTAGGAATTTACTTACACGTAAGTCGTGGTGCAGATACTAAACGTTTTCATGCTTACCCTGAAAACATTGCTCCTACTGTATTTGCTATGACGTTTGAAATTGCAGTACCCAAAACGCCTGATTTAGCAACTGTTGGTAAAGGTTATGCCTTAACAAGTACTGAAGATTTACGCTGGCAGCGCTGCCAAATTAAGTCGACCTCATTACTTGGTAATGTTTTACATTTTCAGGAAGGCTATGAAGCAGGCAGTCAAGAAACGTTGTTATATAACAGTGACAATGAGTTAACAGAAGCCAGTGCCTCTAACATTTATGTTGTTAAAGATGGTGTTGTTGCTACGCCGATTCAAGATAACCAAATACTACCGGGTATAACTCGTCAGTTAATTTTAGATATCTTAGCTAAAGATGGCTCTATTAAAGTTGAAGAACGCGTAATCACACTAGATGAAGTTAATGCAGCAGATGAAATCTGGATTTCAAGTTCATCGAAAGAAATTGCTCCAGTGACTATGTTAGATGGTAAATTAGTTGGTGATGGTAAAGTAGGGCCAGTTTGGTTACAAGCTGCCACATTATATTCAGCGAACAAATTTTCTTATTAGCATTGAATATATAGTCTAATGCCTGCCAACAACTCGAAATCACTTTTCTTCGAATTGTTGGCAGGTATATCAACCTGCAAGAACTTTCGCTTATGCTAAGCAAGGTTTATTTAAACTTGATTAGTTTGAATACATTCCGTAAACATTCAAAACGCTTACCTTCAATAAAGCTTACCTGATAAAAACTAATAGTTCTTAAAAGCTATGCATAAATTTATGAATAACTGGTGTTTTTAAATAGAATTACCTACATTAATAGTATGGTGATTTATTTATATACCAGTGTAAAAATTACAACTAGCTATTACTTATTTGAGTCGTACTTTAAGCATTATAATTGTTTTAATAATCATTTATGTATTGATGAAATCAGATAATAAATAGAAACCTTTACGTTGTTTATTTTATGGTTAAGGATTTATTATGGAATCTATAGAAGTGCAAGAGTACATGAACCATTACCCTGTTACGTTTACTGCAAAAATGGCGATTGAAGAAGCTTCATTACTTTTTTTAAAAACTAAACAAACTGCAGGGCCGGTTATTGATGATTATGGAAAATTGATAGGCTTTTTATCTGAAAGTGATGTTTTGGCTAAAATGCTAGAAACAATTTATTATAATGAGCATATTGCCAATGTTGAAGATTTAATGAGCAAAGATGTTTTAACAATGAAGCCTAATTATAGTGTTATTGAGTTGGGGCAACTAATGCTTCAAGACAAGCCAAAAATTTATCCAGTTATTGATGATAACAATAAACTACTGGGCACAATTTCACGAAATGATGTATTACAGGCAATTGATAAACATTTACGCGTGAACATAAAGGCAGGCAAAAAGCACGCTGCTCATTAATTGAGAACAGTTATGATGCTAATTTTTATGGTATGTACCTAATTAGTTTGTTACTTACTCACTAAAATCTGCTTTATTGAAGTAACTTGGGTATCTGCAATATACCTGATAAAATAGACTTTATCTTTTCGTTTTCTTAATTTTGAGTGATAGAGTCTAGTTTGTTTTGTGATAATTCCCCCATTACCCCTCCTAATGTCCAAGATTTATTTGATCTTTTAACGCAAGTAAAAAAATCAGATTTTACCCGACTTAAAAAACAATTATTGAATCACAAAAAGGTGATTAGTCAGTTAACGTCGACCGATCCTGCTACTTTGTCTAAACTTCAACAACAAGCAAAGCAGCTGAGTAGAACAGCAAAATTAATTGAACAATCTATCGATGAAAAACAGTATAAGCTACAAAATATTCCCAAAATAAGCTATCCGGAAGGCTTACCCATTAGCGACAATGCACAACTCATTGCGCAGACGATTAATGATAATCAAGTGGTGATTATTGCCGGTGAAACGGGCTCAGGTAAAACGACACAGATTCCTAAAATATGTCTTGCTTTAGGACGAGGAATCGATGGATTTATTGGCCATACTCAGCCTAGAAGAATAGCCGCAAGAACTGTTGCTAATCGAATTGCCGAAGAGTTGAATACCAAACTGGGAGAGCAGATTGGTTATAAGGTTCGCTTTAATGATCAAGTAACAAATCATAGTTACATCAAATTGATGACCGACGGTATTTTATTGGCTGAAATGCAAAAAGATCGATTACTTCGTCAATATGACACTATCATAATAGATGAAGCACATGAACGTAGCTTGAATATTGATTTCATTTTAGGTTATTTGCGACAAATTTTACCTAAACGTCCCGATTTAAAAGTTATCGTTACCTCCGCTACTATTGATCCGCAGCGCTTTGCCAAGCACTTTGCTGATAAGTCTGGTAAGCCTGCACCAGTTATTGAAGTTTCAGGTAGAACTTATCCTGTTGAAATTAGATACAGACCATTAAATGAAGATTCTGAGCAAAATAGCGCAGATGACAAATTTTCATCATCTGAAGGTGCATACGAAAGTAAAGATATCATCAGTGGTATTTTAGATGCAGTTGACGAGTTATCAGACACAACGACTAGTAATCAAGGCCAAGGCGATATTCTTATTTTTCTCAATGGCGAACGAGAAATTCGAGACACAGCCGTAGCATTGAGTAAAGCTAACTTACGACACACCCAGATTCTGCCACTTTATGCTCGTTTAACCGTGAGTGAACAAAATAGAATTTTTAAGCCACATACTGGTCGTAATATAGTACTTGCAACAAACGTTGCAGAAACCTCGTTAACCGTGCCGGGAATTAAGTATGTTATTGACCCCGGTACAGCGCGCATCTCTCGTTATAGTTATCGTACCAAAGTACAGCGACTTCCTATAGAAGCTGTATCTCAAGCCAGTGCTAATCAACGTTCTGGTCGTTGTGGTCGTGTGTCATCAGGTATTTGTATACGTTTATATAGCGAAGACGATTACTTAAATAGACCTGAGTTTACCGATCCTGAAATATTACGTACTAATTTAGCAACGGTTATTTTACAAATGCTCGCATTAGATTTAGGTGAGATTGGCAATTTCCCTTTTGTTGAGCCGCCAGATAATAGAAATATTAATGATGGTGTAAAACTACTGGAAGAATTAGCTGCAGTTGATAATACTTTTAATCGAAATCATAACCATACTAAGTTAACCAAGTCAGGTCGGTTGTTATCTAAGTTTGCTATTGATCCTCGTTTAGCCAAAATGGTGTTAACAGCGATAGATTTAGGCTGTGTTGAACAAGTGTTGATTATTGTGAGCGCCTTAAGTATTCAAGACCCTCGAGAGAGACCTCATGAAAAACAACAAGCGGCAGATGAAAAGCATAATCGTTTTAAAGATAAACAATCAGACTTTATTAGCCTTTTAAATTTATGGCAGTATGTTAGTGGGCAACAAAAGAATTTATCGCAAAATCATTTTAGAAAATTGTGCCAACGAGAGTTCTTATCCTACATACGTATACGTGAATGGCAGGATATTTTTAGCCAGCTTAAATTAACGTTAAAAGAGCAAAAAGTTTCACTTACTTCCGTTGATTATCAATTTTCTATAGCAGAAGCTTCTGATAATAATCAGAAAAAACAAGAAACAACTATTCCTTCAAGTTTGATTTCTGTGCATCAGGCATTGCTTTCTGGCTTATTAAGTCACTTAGGTCAACAAGATGAAAATAGAGAGTTTAAAGGAGCTCGTGGTAGTAAGTTTTTTGTATTTCCGGGATCTGCACTGTCGAAAAAACCGCCGAAGTGGTTAATGTCAGCAGAGCTTGTTGAAACTAGCCGTTTATTTGCACGAATGAATGCCCGTATTGATCCTCTTTGGATAGAGCCTTTAGCTGAGCATTTATTAAAGCGCAGTTATAGTGAACCTCACTGGGAGAAAAAACAGGGGGCTGTAATGGCCTTTGAGCAAGTGAGTCTTTATGGTTTAAGTATTGTTACTAAACGTAAAGTTAACTTCAATAAAATTGAACCGCATACTTGTAGAGAGCTGTTTATTCGTGAAGCACTTGTTAATGGTGATTGTTTTATTAAAGAAAAATTTCTGTCAAAAAACCAAGAACTAGTTGCAAGTATTGAAGCATTAGAGCAAAAAGCTCGTCGTAAAGACTTCCTTATTGATGAACAACAACTTGTGGATTTTTATGTAGATAAACTTCCAGAAACAGTCATTTGTCAGCGTAGCTTTCTTGCATGGTGGAAAAAATCAAAGCAGAAAAATGATCAGTTACTTAATTTTACTAAAGAATTCTTACTTAACGAATCTTCTAATGAATTATCAGCTAAAGAGTACCCTGATACTTGGCAGCAAGATAACTTAACTTTGCCATTAGCGTATCACTTTAGTCCCGGTGATGTAGATGATGGTATTAGCGTTATTATTCCTATTAGCATGTTAAATCAATGCCAGAATGAAGGCTTTGATTGGTTAATTCCTGCTCTTCGCTATGATTTAGTTGTAGCGCTTATTAAGGCGTTACCAAAAGCATTGCGTCGTAATTTTGTTCCTGCGCCTAACTATGCACAAGCTTGTTTAGAGAATATGAATGAAGGGCAAGGAAGCCTTGTGGATGCCTTAGCAAAGCAGCTTCTAAGAATGACCGGTGTTAGGTTACCAGAAGATGCTTGGCAAAATGTTGAGCTTCCATTGCACTTAACGATGAACTTTCAAATAGTGAATGAAAAAGGGCAATTATTAAAACAAGGACGAGATCTTAACCTATTAAAGTCTGACTTACAGGGCAAAGTAAAAGCTTCTATTAAGCAAGTTGCAGAGAAGGGTATTGAAAAAAGTAAATTAACCCAATGGAATTTTGGAAGTTTAGCGCCAAGTTATGAGAAAAAGGTCGCAAATATAACCATTAAAGCTTTCCCTGCCTTAGTTGATCATAATGCTACTGTTGCTATCGAATTATTTGAGCAGGAAGAACATGCTGAACAAGCGATGCTCACAGGCATCAGCCGATTAATCTTATTAAACATTCCGTCACCGTTAAAGTATTTACAAGAAAAGCTGCCTAATAAGGCTAAGCTAGGCTTATATTTTAACCCTTTTGGTTCAATTGCTGATTTATTACAAGATTGCATTCATGGAGCATGTGTTTATTTGGTTAAGCATTATTTACTACTCAATAAACTGGCACATATTCCTCGTACAGAACATGATTTTGTTTTAATCAAAGATTATGTTCGAGCAGAAATCTCAGATTCAGTGTTAAGTGCTGCAATTAAAGTAGAACAAGCATTAAGTTTACGTCATGATGTTGCGAAAAAATTGAAGGGGAGTGTACCTCTTAACGTGATTCAATCGCATGGTGATATAAAGCAACAAAGTGAACTTTTAGTTTTTAAAGGCTTTGTAAGTGCTTCAGGTATTGAAAAGTTAGATGACATTATTCGCTACTTAAAGGGGATATTACGTCGCTTAGAAAAGTTACCAATAGATCCCAACCAAGACAGACTAAAACTAATTGAAGTAGATAAAGCTGTTGATAAATACAAGAGTGTTTTATCAGTACAGCGTAAAGATAAACCGATAGCGCAAGATATTTTAGAAACCAAATGGATGATAGAAGAATTGCGAATTTCACTGTTTGCTCAAAATTTAGGTACATCAAAACCTATATCATTGAAACGGATTATTAATCACTTAAAAAGTTTTTCATAGATATTTGACACAAAGTGCTAAGCTACGTATAAATAACGACACTGTTTTTGATTTTATAATGTGAAAGCACTTATCCTATAATAATTGTAGGCAAATGATTAAATTTTATTGGAGTCTAAATTATGAATTTTGATGATAAACGTGATTTTTATCGCATGATGTTAAATAGTGAAGTCATGGTTACAATTATTGATGATGAAACCAATAGCCAAATAACAGCAACTTGTCGAGACCTAAGTGCTACTGGGATGGCTATTGAGTTGGAACATCCGCTAGCTATATCTACACACGTGAAAATTAAAATTGATTCTGCATCAGATCTTGTGCCAGCATTGGATATACGAGGTAAAGTTGTACGTGTTGGAGAAGAATGTGAAGGGTGTTATTTAGTTGGCATCGCAATAGAAGAACTAGATTAAAATATTGACTGATGGTAGATAACAAATATCAAAAAATTGATACCCGTTATCTACACTTTTCTTATTAACTTAAATGGCTTTTAGTGATAGTTAATGCTTTAAGAGTATTGGATGCACCTACCGTTTCCATTAAATCACCATGAGTGACGATTACTTTATCTCCGGCTTTTAATTTAGCCTTTTTACATACTGCTTTTAATATGTCGTTATCTAAGCTTACATTGGTACTTTGCTTAGAATCAAAAGCTACTGGATAAACACCACGATAAATAGCCGTTTTATTCAATGTTCTTGCATGGCGAGATAAAGAATATATAGGTAAGCCAGAAGTAATACGTGACATTATTTTACTGGTTTGCCCTGATTCAGTTAATGCGATAATTGCTTGTACACCCTCTAAATGATTAGCTGCGTACATAGCTGATATAGCAATGGTTTCAGAAACCTCACTGAAGGTTAAATCCATTCTGTGATTTGAAATATTAACTGAGCGGTGTTTTTCTGCACCAACACAAACGTCAGCCATTGCTGTAACTGTCTCAACCGGATATTTACCAGCTGCAGTTTCAGCACTTAGCATTACAGCATCAGTACCATCTAATACGGCGTTCGCTACATCCATAACTTCGGCGCGCGTAGGCATAGGCTGTTCTATCATAGTCTCCATCATTTGTGTTGCGGTAATTACAACGCGGTTTAGCTGACGTGAACGGGCAATAATATGTTTTTGTTTACCTACCAGTTCAGCGTCGCCAATTTCAACTCCTAAATCACCACGTGCAACCATGACAACATCTGATGCTAAAATTATTTCATCGAGAACTTTGTCATCATTTACTGCTTCTGCACGCTCAATTTTAGAGACCAAACGGGTGTCACAACCTGCTTCTTGAGCTAGAAGTCGAGCTTCACGCATGTCCGCTGCATCTCGAGGAAAAGAAACAGCAAGAAAATCAACTTTGATTTTAGCGGCAAGCTTTATATCTTCTTTATCTTTAGCGGTAAGTGCAGGAGCTGTTAATCCTCCGCCTTGGCGATTAATGCCTTTATTATTAGATAATGGTCCACCTACAGTTACCTCAGTAAAAACTGAAGTGTTAGAAGTAGATAATACTTTTAATTGAACACGGCCGTCATCAAGTAAAAGAATGTCACCTGTATTAACATCTTGAACTAATTTTTTATAATCAATTCCAACTTTTTCTTGGCAACCTAAACCTTTTCCTAACTCTGCATCTAGTTCAAATTTATCACCAATTGCTAACTTAATAGGGCCGTCTTTGAATGTTGAAATACGAATTTTAGGTCCTTGTAAATCACCTAGAATACCAACATAAATACCTAACTCTTTAGCTACTTCACGAACATTATTTGCTCTGTCTATATGATCTTGCGGAACACCATGAGAAAAATTTAATCTCACTACATTTACGCCAGCAGCAAGTACTGATTTTAATTTTGCTCTTTCATCAGTTGCCGGTCCAAGGGTGGCAACAATTTTCGTTCTTCTAGGCATGTTAATCCTTATATTTTTTAAATGCTGTTAACTTTATTTTCGTATTATTTATGGAAATGATTACGCAACTCTTTGCTTTAATTTTGCTTTAATTTTGCTTTAATAGCTTGTATGAATTGGCAGATATATCTTCTAGATAATAATTATATTTCGTTGGCTTTTATTTATACCACTTACACATTACATTAATATGTCACTAAATTTTTACATTATCGGAAACAGTAACTCTATACAGCATTAGACACTGTAGAAATAGATAAATTAACGGAAGCTTACTTTTTAAGTAAATATATTAGCAAAATAAGTGTTTAATCGAGTGTCTTGGTTCCAACTCTGTAAGGCTGACAAGAATCACTTTAAACTTACCTTGTTTAATTTTGATATTACTAATTCAACGTATAAGAATATTAACATAAGGTGAAGTATTCGCTAAGCATTCAATAGCAATCATTTAATTAATTCAAGCAATCGAATTCTTAAGCAGAACATAATACAATAATAATTAATTTTAAAGCTTTTTGCTTGTTATTGTAGCAAAGAGGTTCTATTACTTTATGTTAATCTAGTTTGGCGTGTTGGCAGTAATCAAAATTTGGTATATAGCTTTATAATCAGATTGTTGATAGCCCCGTTTTTCTTAGTGCTAATGTTAAAAAGGTTAAAGATTGTATGAGTGACTTAGATTGTCAGCCTACGAGTGAAATTATTATATTTGGTGCTTTAGGTGATTTATCACGCCGTAAGTTGTTACCTGCCTTATATCAATTAGAAGTGCGCGGGCATATCAATAAGGGAAGTCGTATTGTTTGCGTTGCCCGCCCAGAACATAGCCATGAAGAGTTTAAATCTATTGTATTAGATAATCTTAAGTACTTTGTTGAAGAACCATTAGATAAAGATATTTTAGCTTGTTTTACTGCACGATTAACTTATATTGCGCTCGATATAAAAGCTTCCTCTGATTATAAAAAGTTATCTAATAGCTTATTAGAAAGTGAGATTACACGTATATTTTACTTTTCTACTCCACCAGATATTTATGGTGATATATGTGATGGTCTTAATTATGCAGAGCTTATTTCTGACAAGGACCGTGTTGTTATAGAAAAGCCTATTGGGGATTGCCTAGCGTCATCAAAAGTAATTAATGATCAAGTAGCGCGTTATTTTAATGAAAATCAGATTTACCGAATTGATCATTATTTAGGTAAAGAAACAGTGCTAAATCTTCTTGTTCTTCGTTTTGCTAATTCCCTGTCTCTTATACACATCTCCGAGCCCACGAGACGTAGAGGAATCTCGTA
>CAJXUT010000061.1 GCA_913061365.1 uncultured Colwellia sp. | reverse complement strand
CACCACGTGGTACGCCACAAATCGAAGTAACTTTCGATATTGATGCTGATGGTATCTTACACGTTACTGCTAAAGACAAAAATACAGGTAAAGAGCAAAAAATTACCATTAAAGCCTCTTCTGGTTTATCAGATGAAGAAGTAGAGCAAATGGTAAATGATGCTGAAGCTAATGCTGATGCAGATGCTAAATTTGAAGAGCTAGTTGCTGCACGTAACCAAGGCGATGGCATGGTTCACGCAACACGTAAGCAAATCGAAGAAGCTGGCGAAGACTTACCAAGCGATGAGAAAGAGAAGATTGAAGCTGCATTAACCGAGCTTGAAGAAGCAATTAAAGGTGATGATAAAGAAGCAATCGATGCTAAAACTCAAGCGTTAATGGAAGCTTCTGCTAAGTTAATGGAAATTGCTCAAGCTAAACAACAAGCTCAAGGCGCGCCAGAAGGTGCTGAACAAGCTACTGATGCCGGTGCAGCACCAGCAGATGATGTTGTAGATGCAGAGTTTGAAGAAGTTAAAGACGACAAATAGTCCGTCAATAAGCTTGTCGCTAGTTAGCTCCATTATGGCGTTGATTGTGCTCACGTAGTAAACTACGCTCCGCGCATTCGCCTTGTAATGGTACTACCTAGCTTAAAGCTTAATTAACTCCATCTAACTTTATAAGTTAGATAGCAAAGCGTCGATAGGTATCGGCGCTTTTTGTGTGTTAAGTAATAGCAAAAATTTATTGTTATTTGGTGCTGATTTTCTTGATTTTTTATCAAGAACTTTCAGAATAATGAAGAAAATTAGTCTCAATCAACTTGAAGTAAAGAAACATATTTATGTCAAAACGTGATTATTATGAAACTCTTGGTGTGTCAAAAAGCGCCGAAGAGAAAGAAATTAAAAAAGCTTATAAAAAATTAGCGATGAAGTATCACCCTGATCGTACTCAAGGTGACAAGGAAAAAGAAGAAACCTTCAAGCAAATTAAAGAAGCTTATGAAGTATTAAAAGACGATCAAAAACGCGCGGCTTATGATCAATACGGCCATGCTGCTTTTGAACAAGGTGGTCACGGTGGTGGTCATCATGGACATGGCGACTTTGGTGATGCATTTGGTGATATCTTTGGCGATATTTTTGGTGGCGGCCGTGGTCGCGGTGGACGTCAATCACGTGCACAACGTGGGTCAGACTTACGTTATAACGTCGAGTTAAACTTAGAAGATGCCGTTAAAGGTAAAAGCTTAGAAATTAAAGTACCTACTTATGTTAGTTGTGAGCCTTGTGACGGTTCAGGTGCTAAAAAGGGCACAAGTGCTAAAACTTGTAGTACATGTCATGGACATGGCCAAGTACAAATGCGCCAAGGTTTATTTGCTGTGCAGCAAACTTGCCCTACTTGTAGTGGTAAAGGAAAGGTTATTGCTAGCCCTTGTCCTTCATGTCGTGGCCAAGGCCGTGTTGAAAAAACTAAAACGTTATCTGTTAAAATTCCAGCAGGTGTTGATACTGGCGATAGAATTCGTTTATCAGGTGAAGGTGAAGCTGGCGAACATGGTGCACCAGCAGGTGATTTATACGTACAAGTGAATGTACGTGATCATGATATATTTGTTCGTGATGAAAACCATTTGTATTGTGAAGTGCCAATCAGTTTTGTTACTGCAGCGTTAGGTGGTGAGATAGAAGTACCAACCTTAGGTGGTAAAGTTAAGCTTAAAGTACCAAAAGAAACGCAAACGGGTAAAATGTTCCGCTTACGTGGCAAGGGTGTTAAATCTGTACGTAGTTCTAGTACTGGTGATTTAATGTGTAAAGTTGTACTTGAAACCCCAATTAACTTATCTGGTGATCAAGCTGATTTATTACGTCAATTAGAAGAGAAAATGGGTAAAAGTAGCAAGAAGCATAGCCCGAAAGAAACAGGCTTTTTTGATGGCGTGAAAAAGTTCTTTGATGATCTAAAAAGCTAATAAGTAACTATTGCTTAATGCTTTAATAAAATAGCCACAAAATATTATTTATTGTGGCTATTTTTTTGTCTGAAAATTAACACTTACGTTTTATAGAGCGTAAGAAATAAGTCAGTAAAAGTAGTAATACTATTGCGCCTGAGAAACTACCACCGTGACTGACTTCAACCACCTCTATGTAAGGCTCGTCATAGTCAGCACTTTCTAGAGGTAAAGCGTAAAGAGAATTAGTGTCATTTGAGCTAAAGCTAGCCGCAATATCACTATAACCCTCTTGGTATAAATCTATCAGTATGTCGTAGTGATCAGTGGCGTAACCAGATAAAAAAGTGGTTATCACTTCATACTCATCTGCGTCTGTATCTCCTTCTATAAGAAAGTTATCTGTGGTGTAATAATGTGTCCACGGACCTCCATTTTTACTGATGTAAAGTAATGCGTAGACGTTCGCAAGTTGGCTTGGTATATAGCTGTAAATATCAGCATCAAAACTAACGCTAAAGGTTTGATAAAAGCCATCACTATCATCATCATGTTGTAAAAATGAACTTGCTCCGTAAATGCTAAAATCAGCAGTGCTATCATGATTTTTACTTTTTGCTGGCCCTTTTAATAAAGCTTGCTTGTTGTTATTAAGCATTTCAATTCTAGTTTTATTTGTTGCTTTACCAAGGTGTTGATCAACAATTGATGTGAGCTTATTTTCTTTAGCGATAGCTATTTTAGTTTCATGCGTTAGGTTTTTAGATAAGTCTCCAAATGAAATACTGGTAACTTTTTCTACACTAGCGTAGCTATTAACTGTCATTATTGTTAACAGTAATATGCTGGTAATTCCCTTATAGATATAATTTATGCTCATCACTTTATCCTATTTAACTTTGCTGGTTGTTGAGGCCATTAAAACGTAATTAATATGAATACAAGCTGAACACTCTGTTATTAAATGTTATTTTATAAATGTTCAGCGAATGTTCAGTTGCTAAGCGGTACTATTTTAAATAAGCTATTGCCATTAAGATCAGTACTTGGGACAAATATGAAATTTGTTTTATCATTAGTTATTACGTTGTTAATTATTTTTACGAATTTATTTTCTATGCAAGCCGTTGCACAAGGAAGCTATTTGGCATCCACAAATGTGGTAAAGGTTAATCAACAAAGTCGTAAACAACAGCCTCGCATTAAAAATGCTAATCAAGCAGCGCAAGTTGCTCAAAGTCGTTTTGGTGGAAAAGTACTTAAAGTACAAGCAAAAAAGTCAGGTTATCAGGTGAAGCTGATTAAACAAGATGGTCATATCATCTCTATTTTTGTTGATGCCAAATCTGGCCGAATTAGTGGACGATAAAAACAATGCGTTTATTGCTTATTGAAGATGATATTGCACTACAGAAAAACTTAAACCTACATTTGACAGCCGCAAACTATTTAGTTGATGTAGCAAGTGATGGTGAAACGGGTTTGTTTCAAGGGCTAGAATATCCATACGACGCAGCCGTTATTGATATTGGCTTACCAATTATTGATGGCATTAGCGTAATCAAATCACTACGTGAAAAAAATAAAACCTTTCCTATATTAGTACTTACTGCACGTAATAGCTGGCAAGACAAAGTAGCTGGTTTAGATGCAGGTGCTGATGATTACTTAACTAAACCTTTTCACGCTGAAGAATTACTTGCTCGGTTAAATGCGCTAATTCGTAGGTCGGTAGGGCAGGCAAGTCCATTAATCAAAAATGGACCATTAACAATCAACACTAAAAGCTTACAGGTTGAAGTAAATAGCAACGCAGTTAAGTTGAGTAGTTCTGAGTATAAGTTGCTTGAATATATGATGCTGCACCTTGATGAGGTTACGTCAAAAGCAAAACTGACTGAGCATATTTATGATCAAGATTTTGATCTTGATTCAAATGTGATTGAAGTATTCATCCGTCGTTTACGTAAAAAGTTAGATCCTAATAGTGAATACGGCTTTATTGAAACGCTTCGTGGTCACGGTTATAAATTAAAGCGCATGGTCACTAATGAATAAAGTTGTGGGTGTACTTCCCCTATTGCAGATGAACTCATTAAAATTTCGAGTTCTTTTTAGTACCTTATTAATGACTATTATAATGTTACCGGTTATTGGGTTAACGTTAAGTGAAGCTTTTGAACGTCAGTTAAAAACAGCAATGGAAAGTGAACTTATTGCTTATAGTTATTCAATATTGACCGTTGCCGAAGTTGATAACAACCAGTTGTTAATGCCTGAATATTTATTAGAAAACCAGTTTAATGTAAGCCAGTCAGGCTTGTATGCGCTGATAAATTCATTACCTAAAAAAAACACCATTACTGAGAAACTGTGGCAGTCACAATCATTACTCACTTTACCGTTAGAACAATTATCAAGTAACAAAATCCCTAAACCTAAAATAGGAGAAAATGCATTTACTTCTATAACTCTTTCTGGAAGTAAGCACTTACTTTATAGTTTTAGTGTTAGTTTTTCTGATAACGCACAGCCATTTCCGGTCACTTTACACTTGATTAAAGATCAAAAATATTTTTTGCTAGCGCTTAGTGATTTTTCAAAGCAATTATGGAGCTGGCTTTTGGCTTTAATGGTTATTTTTATTGTGCTGCAAGTTGCTTGGCTCTTATGGACGTTGAAACCTTTAAAAGTACTAACCTGTGAACTAGCAGACATCGAGCAGGGAAAGAAAAAAGAATTAGATGCCAATTATCCACTTGAGTTACAACAAGTCACTTCTCAGCTGAATACCTTACTATTAACGGAGCAGAATCAACGTAAGCGTTATCGTAATGCGTTATCTGACTTAGCCCATAGTTTAAAAAACCCTTTAGCGGTGATGCAAAGTGAAGGAAGCTTATCTCAAGATTCACAGCAACAAATTTCTGTCATTAATAATATTATCGAACACCAATTAAAAAGAGCGCAAAGTGCGGGGGAATCGTCATGGCATTTAGGGGTGGCAGTTAAGCCATTATTAGAAAAACTTACAGTCACGCTCGCAAAGGTTTATCAGGATAAGCAATTACACATTGAAAATCATGTTGATGATGACGTGCTGTTTAAAGGCGATGAAGCTGATTTAATGGAAATACTCGGCAACCTTGCTGATAATGCCTGTAAAGCCGCAAAAAGTAACATTATGATTACGGTGAAGGAGAATCATAAATTACTGACTATCACTGTAGAAGATGACGGCGTAGGTATAAAATTATCCCAACAAAATGCAATTTTAAGCCGGGGAACAAGAGCCGATACATATCATGCAGGACATGGGATTGGCTTGGCTATTGTGAGAGATTTGGTAAGTAGTTATCAAGGTGAGTTGTCTATTACTACTTCGGCGTCACTTGGTGGTGCAGGTTTTACTCTCACTTTTCCTTCTTAATAATTTCAATTGTTACCTGCTGATATTCAGCTTGTGTTCAGTTTGCTATTGATATCCTTATAACAAGTTAATGGTTATAAGGACTATCTTAATGAAAAACATTCTATTTTATCTAAGCTTAATGATCAGTACGTTTGTTAGCTTTTCTACACTAGCTGAACAAGACTCTGAATACTTTACTGACGCAGAGTTAGCACAAATGCTAGCACCTATTGCGCTGTACCCTGATAGTTTATTAACGCATATTCTTATAGCTTCTACATATCCTATTGAAGTTATAGAAGCTCAGCGTTGGGTGAATAAAAATGATGAGTTAAATACTAAGCAAAAACGTAAGGCTATAGAAGATTTTGATTGGGATGCTAGCGTTAAAGCGTTGATTCCCTTTAAGCGAATCCTTAGTCGTTTAAGTGAAGACTTAAGTTGGACACAAGCGCTTGGAGATGCTTTTTTACAAGATGAATCACGATTATTATTAAGTATCCAAACATTAAGAAAACAAGCTAAGTTAGCGGGTAGTCTTAAAAAAATGGATAATATGGATGTTCGTTATGAAGATAATAATATTGTAATTTTACCTAAAGAAAAAGAAGTAGTTTATGTGCCTTATTATGATTCACGTATGGTTTATGGTTCGTGGTTTTGGGCAGGTTACCCACCGGTTTATTGGCATTCACCAAGACATGTACGTGTTAGTCATTACCGTCCTTTTTATTGGAATACAGGCGTTCACATTACATTCAATTACTTTTTTAGTGCATTTCATTGGCACAATCGTCATGTCGTTGTTGTTGCCCCACATCGCAGTCATTATCGCAAGTACTCGCAACGCCCGCGTCGTTTAATATCTCATGGTGGTTATGCTAAGCGCTGGAGCCATAAACCTTCTCATCGCAGAGGCGTTGCTTATAGAACTAAACGCACAAGTGAAAAATATTATAGTAAACGAGTGAATTCGCATCGTTCTTATAAGAAGTCAGCTGAGCGTCATAGCCAGGTTAAACAGCGTTTACATTATGATAATTATGCATTGAATAAAGTAAGGCGTCATGAAAAGCAGGCAGAAAATAAAAGGGTGAGATATGATAAAATGCAGTCAGGCGCTTTTGTTAAAAAGCATGGGTTAAATCATAAACCTCAAAGTGCTAAAACACATACAAATAAACAGAAGCCTATTGTAAAAAATCAGCAGTTAAGAAAAGAAAGAGTAAATAAGTCTCACTCAGCACCAATGAGAAAGGAGTACAAACAAAGCCATCGAGTTAATAAGCCTTCTCATCAGAAAAGGGCATCAACTCAAAGGCAGCATTCGGCTACTTCAAAAGAAAGAAAGTAGAGGAAATGATATTAATCTTGTTGAAAGTCAGGCAAAACACCGCTGCGGCTGTGTTCAAACACTAATGAAGTTTCTACCGTTGTTACTTCATCTCGAGATGTGATTTTTTTAAACACAAATTGACGTAAATGTTCGCTGTCTTGCACTGACATATGAATGTAATAATCATAACTACCACCCATATGATATAGGTTTAATATCTCAGGAAATTTTAATAGTTCATCTCGAAATTTATTTACAATTTCTTCAGAATAAGGTTTTAATCGAATTGCAGCAATTGCTTCGATATTACCGCCAATAGTATTGAGATTAACATCAATAAAGGCGCCTTTAATAACTCCATTATGCTTAAGTCGCTTAACTCGCTCTAAGCAAGTTGATGGAGCAATTCCTATTTTAGCAGCTAACTCTTTATTAGTGATATCAGCATCGTTATACAAAAGGGTTAGAATACGTAGGTCTATACTGTCTAGTTTTTTCATGAATTGCCTATAATAATTACTGCTATACTTATTCGAATACTACACCTTTTTAACCTAGGTAGACTAGTGATAAAATGATTTTTTTGTATTTATTTCGTATTAAGTTATCATTGTCCGAATTAAGTGCTGAATAATTTCTGTTTCGAAAGTATTGATTGCGACATATTATGTCTGGTAAGATTTATTTAATACTACTGTATGTATGAACAAAGAATAATATAAAAGGAAAAATATGGCTACAACAACAATAGATACATTTTTAAAGAAAGAGTCGGCAAGTGGAATTATTTTAATGTTTGCTGCTGTGCTTGCAATGATTATCGCCAATTCACCTTGGGTTAGTTGGTACAATTTATTACTTGATGTGCCGGTAGTTGTTGCCGTTGGAAGCTTTGAAATAGCTAAACCATTATTATTATGGATAAATGATGGTTTGATGGCGCTGTTTTTCTTTTTAGTTGGTTTAGAATTAAAACGCGAGTTTTTAGAAGGGGATTTATCAAAGCCTGGGCAAATAACTTTACCTGCTATTGGTGCTATTGGCGGCATGGCAATGCCAGCAATGATTTATGTTGCTTTTAATTATGATAATCCAGGGGCATTGAATGGCTGGGCTATTCCAACGGCAACAGATATTGCTTTTGCCTTAGGTGTTTTAGCAATTATAGGTTCGAAAGTACCTTTACAATTAAAAGTATTTTTAACGTCATTAGCTATTTTTGATGATTTGGGAGCAATTATAATTATTGCTTTATTTTATACAGAACAGCTATCAGTACTATCACTTATTGTTGCTGGAAGTATGATATCCATTCTTTTTGTACTTAATCGATTGAATATTACCAGTACATCTCCTTATTTATTTATTGGGATAGTTTTATGGATTGCTGTTTTAAAGTCAGGCGTACATGCTACGTTAGCGGGTGTAGTACTTGCCTTTTTCATTCCCATAAAAGGTAAAGGTGAGGACCCCTCACCACTTAAATCGTTGGAAGAAAACTTGCATTCTACAGTGGCTTTTATCGTGCTACCTATTTTTGCTTTTGCCAATGCTGGTATTAGTTTGGTTGATGTTGGCCTTGCTCAAGTGGTATCACCAGTACCTGTAGGCATTATCTTAGGTTTGTTAATTGGTAAACAATTAGGTGTGTTTGGTTTCTGTTTTATTGCAATAAAATTAGGTTTTGCTAAGTTGCCAGAGAACGTTAATTGGACATTATTATATGGAGTCGCATTATTGTGTGGTGTTGGTTTCACGATGAGTTTATTTATAGGCTCTTTAGCATTTGAGCAATTGTCTGATGTTCCTTTATACAACGATAGATTAGGGATTGTTATAGGATCATTGATTTCAGGAGTTTTAGGTTATTTAGTTATTAATTACTCTGTTAAGCAGGCTCGTTAACGACTTTATATAAATATGTCATGGTGTCTTTTTTTCTAGTAGTCGCTAGATGAAGTAGACACCATTTTTCGTTACAATAGCGAAAATTTTAATCGTTGTATTTTTAAGTATGCATTATAAGTATCAAGATCTAATCCAATTGTTTAATGACACTTTTTTTGGTGCGTTTAATACGCGTTTAATTAAAGGTGGTGATGAGCCACTTTATGTACCCGCTAAAAAATTATCGTTAAATAGAGAAAAAGAAAACAGTATATTTGAAGATACATCGTTAACCAACGAGCCACGTGCCTATCATCAGGTAATATTTGCTCGGGGTTATTATGCTAGTGCTTTTCATGAAATAGCTCATTGGTGTCAGGCAGGAGAGAAAAGACGTTTATTAGAAGATTTTGGTTATTGGTACATACCTGATGGACGCAATGAGAAACAACAGAAAAAGTTTGAACAAGTTGAAATTATTCCACAAGCAATTGAATGGGCGTTTAATGTGGCCGCCCAACGAAAATTTCATGTGTCTTCTGATAACTTAAATGGTTTTCAAGCAGACACTGATGATTTTCAAAAGAAAGTATTTCAGCAAGTACAAGCATTTCTAACTGATGGCTTCCCTGTTAGAGCTAAACAGTTTATTGAGGTATTGGCAAAGTTTTATAATACGCCATTACCCTTGACGATTGAAAATTTTTATAAAATTAAAGAAGAGAAAGTATGTTTAAGTTAGGCTTAATTATCAATCCTGTTGCAGGTGTTGGTGGTAGTGTTGCTTTGAAAGGTAGTGATGGCATGGCTATGCAAGCAATCGCATTAGGTGCTGAACCAAAAGCTAATGCTCGTGCTAAATTTGCATTAGCAGTTTTACAACCTTATCAGGATGATATTACGGTTTATACGGTAAATCATGCAATGGGTGAAGACGCAGCAAAGGCGTTAGGCTTTGAAGTTAACGTGGTTCATAAAGCTGAAAATGAAATAACACAAGCAGAAGATACAGAGCAAGCCGTAACAGCCTTACTTGCTGAGCAAGTTGATATTATTCTTTTTGCTGGTGGCGATGGCACAGCTCGAAATATAGCTAAAGTAGTTACAGAACACGCACTGGATGGAAAGCGAGAGCAAACGCCTGTTTTAGGTATTCCAGCAGGGTGTAAAATTCATTCTGGTGTTTATGCTATTACGCCAATAGCAGCAGGACGTGTTGTTGAGTTAATGGTTACTAAACAGTTGGTGACATTAACAACAGGCGATATTATGGATATTGATGAGTCTTTATTCCGTGAAGGTGTTGTTAAAGCCAAAAGATTTGGCGAGGTACAGATCCCGAGTGAACTAAGATATGTACAAGCAACTAAATCAGGTGGTAAAGAATCTGACGAGTTAGTATTACATGATATAAGCGAAGATGTTATTGACAAAATGAATGAAGCTGAAGATAGCTTATTTGTTATAGGCTCAGGTTCTACAACCGCCTTTTTAATGTCTGAGTTAAATATAGATAACACATTGCTTGGTGTTGATTTGGTACAAGATCACGATTTAGTTGCTAATGATGTTACTGAAGGGCAGCTTTGGAATAAATTAAATGAAGCTCATGAAAGTAATAAATGTGTCCATTTAATTATTACTTTAATTGGTGGGCAAGGGCACTTATTTGGTCGTGGTAATCAACAGTTAAGCCCTCGTATTATTCGCGCTATTATCGAGCAAGATGGTGGTAAAGAAAATATCACTATTATTGCCACTAAATCTAAATTAACGGCTCTTGAAAATAGACCGTTAGTCTGCGATACCGGTGATGCTGCACTAGATCAAACGTTATCTGGTTTTATGCCTGTTACAACAGGTTATAGAGATCAGGTCTTATATCCAGTCGCTAGCCCTAAATAAGTTAATTAGCATTTACAAGATTATGAAATGTGATTGTAAGAGAATAAGACAGTCATAGTAGATAAAATTTTAATAGAGAATATCATGACAAAAAATTTACAAACAGTTGCTGAGGTGTATCAGCATTTAGATAGCTTATTCGACAAAGATGTTGATAGCGATACATTATTTGCTAGCGGTTATTTAAGAGGGTTATTTTCATCCGCAGTTTCAGACTTCTCTGATGAAAAACAAGCAATTTCAGCCGACATCATTCAAACAGTAAGTGATAAGCTGGCGAGTGCAAAAACAGAACTTACCCCACAAGATAATGCCATCGTGCAGAATTTCTGGGTGGTGTTACAACAAGAAATGTTAAATTAGAGACAATGTAATCAGTAAAAACACGGTATATTTAACTGTTGTTATTAGCATTATTTCTAATAACAACAGTTTACAATAATGTTAAAAGTGTCTCTTATCCTTTTTATTTTCTCTGTTGTTCCTCTTCCATATAACATTAATTAGCTCCTAAAGTAGAGGGTATTACTGCAATATATTCTATTTGTTTTTCTTAAAGTTTTCGTCTGACGATATCACGAATAACAAAGCGATTTGGGCTCAAATTAAATAACATTTCGTTATCTACAGGATATGGCGTACCGCATAAGTCAGCTGCTAGAATATCTGCAGCAAGTGGTGCCGAACACAGTCCTCGAGCCCCAAATCCCATCATAATGTATAGGTTTTCAAGAACTGGAGCGGCTTGACTATATTTCCAATTTTTATCTTTTGCTAAATGAGGGTATGTTTCGATATGCTTATTTATATCTGGCATTGGGCCTACCATTGGCATGTGATCTGGCGTCATACAGCGTAATCTGGCTTTACTGGTTGAGATATCAGTTTCGCTCCAATTTATATCTTGTGCTAAATCCGGCAAACAATTTTTGAGCATAGCTAAATTAAACTGATCATCCTCATGTGTTGCAACAGTGCTCTTACTATCTTTTTTAAATGTTGCACCAATACAGTGTATATCTTGGTGTTGAGAGCTATTGCTAGTGGGGGTCAAATAGCCTTTGTGACAAATAACAGTAGAAAGCGGATTAATAACCGTGTTTGTTTTCATTGAGGTAACTTGCCCTTGAACTGAACTAAAAGGCAATTGATTAATAAAATCAGTATCAATAATTTCAGCACCACCACAAACAACCAAAACACTTGCGTCAAAATCACCTTGATTAGTAAGCAGTCGCCAATGAATTTTTTCTTTTTGTGAAGCGCTATCAACAGGATGCACTTGTTCAATTTTGTTAACTAATACATTTGTGTTGATTTTCAACCTACCAGTGGCTTTAGCGGCTGCAATCATTTGCTTTACGAGTGATTGAGGAGCGATCCAACCGGCATTTGGCATGAATAAAGCACTATATTTTAAGTTAATATTTGCAATGTCACTTGCTTGTTTAGCATCTACTTTATGAATAAGTTCTTTAGGCCATGAAGCCAGTTCAGTAAATTTATCTTGGCGTTTTTTAATACCTTCTTTATAAGCTACTTCCAACAAACCGCACCAATCGTGATGAAAGTTAAATCCTTGTTTATCAACATCAGTGTAAAGTGCTTTAGCACGCCAAAATGCTTGCTGATAGAATAAACTAATGTCGTCTTTAGTTTGATGTAATAAAGGATATAATGCCCCAATAGCATTACTTGATGCGCCTTGAGCTAACGCAGTATCTTTACAAAATAAAGATACTTTTATACCTTGCTTGGTAAGTGTATAAGCGGCGCATGCAGAAGCGATACCTCCACCGATAATGCTCACATGTTGAGGCTTAACAATATGGGGTCTTAATTGGTAGCCTTTATTGGTTTGTGGGTTTTGTTGAAAAATGCCTGTTAAGATCTGTTCTCTGTCACCCTTGTACGTTTTTTTCTCTGTGCGAAAGCCAACTCTTTGTATCTGCCTTTTAACAAAACCTGCAACGGTAAATGTGGCAATACTTGCTTGAATTTTTGATAAACGACCTATCTGATTGAAAAGCTCCTCGCTCCACATCTCTGGGTTTTTAGCAGGAGAAAAACCGTCCAAATACCATGCATCGATTAAGCCTTTTTTGTTGGCTCTTATTTTTGATAAGCCTTGTGCTGCATCATCAATAATGACTTTAAGCGTTACGCTATCATTCAAAAAGTTTGCATTTATTTCTTCTATTTTTTCATTATTTTCAAGGTCTGGGTATTGAGCTAATAATAAGTCTGAAAAAATAGATAATTGCGGCAGTGACTTTAATGATTGCGCTAATTGCGTTTTAGATAAAGGGTATTTTTCTACGCTAATAAAATGTAGCTTTCCTATATTTTTGTTGGGAAAGCTAGTTATTAATTTTTGGTATGATTGTAAAGTGAGTAAAAAATTGAGGCCAGTACCAAAACCTGTTTCCGCAATAACAAAACTGTCATCAGATTGAGGTAACCTTTCGTTAATATTATTTCCATGAATAAAAATATCTTCACTTTGCTGATAGCCAGATTCACTATCAAAATATATGTCATTAAATTTTTCTGAGTAAGGTGTTCCATCACGTTGAAAACTCAATCTTGGTTTTTCATTCATAGGTTTAGTTAATAATTGATTAGCGCTGATTATGATATTTTACGGTAATTATTGATTGAGAACAGTGATATTAAATACTTTTTTAATTATTAGCGTAGATATTTTTTTATTAAAAATATAGTATAGCGTACAAGTGTACGCTGATTTACTAGGCTGTTAACTAGTAATACCAGTTTGGGGACTAAGTTAAGTATAATGATATGTCCGATTTTTGAAATTTTCTTATTATAATAATGGTTATTTAAATGAAACGTGTAGTGATCACCGGTATCGGTATAGTCTCAAGCATTGGTAATAATGCTGAAGAAGTTTTAGCTTCATTAAAATCAGGTAAATCAGGTATTTCATACTCAGAAAGCTTTGCTGAGCAAGGTTTGAAAAGTAATGTTTGGGGTAAGCCTGATCTAGATATTAAAGATCATATAGATCGTAAAGCCTTACGTTTTATGGGTGATGCAGCAGGTTATGCTTATATCTCTATGGAACAAGCTATCAGTGATGCAAAATTAACTGAAGAACAAATCTCAAATGTTCGTACTGGTATTGTTGCTGGTTCTGGTGGTGCATCTTCTGCGAATATTGTTTCTTCTACAGACACGCTTCGTAGCCGTGGCATTCGTCGTGTAGGCCCTTATGCAGTGCCTAAAACAATGAGTAGCACTGTTTCAGCATGTTTAGCCACTCCTTTTAAAATTAAAGGTGTTAACTATTCTATTAGTTCAGCTTGTGCAACTAGTGCTCATTGTATTGGTAATGCAATGGAGCTTATTCAACTAGGCAAACAAGATATTGTTTTTGCTGGTGGCGGTGAAGAAGTTGATTGGTCATTAGCCATGATGTTTGATGGCATGGGTGCATTATCTGCGGGTCGAAATGATACGCCTGAGCTTGCTTCTCGTACCTACGATGCAGACCGTGATGGTTTTGTTATTTCTGGCGGCGGCGGTATGGTTGTTGTTGAAGAACTAGAACATGCGCTTGCACGTGGTGCACACATTTATGCTGAAATAGTTGGCTATGGTGCAACATCAGATGGCTATGATATGGTAGCACCAAGTGGCGAAGGCGCAGTACGTTGTATGCAACAAGCGATGCAAGGTGTAGAGGGCGAAGTTGATTATTTAAATACTCACGGCACGTCTACTCCGGTAGGTGATGTTAAAGAACTTGGCGCTATCCAAGAATTGTTCGGTGAAAAATCACCTGCAATCAGTGCGACTAAAGCGATGACTGGCCATGCATTAGGTGCTGCTGGTGTTCATGAAGCAATTTACTCAATTCTAATGATGGAAAATGATTTTGTTGCACCATCAATTAATGTTGAAAATTTAGATGAGCAAGCACAAGGTTTAGATATTGTTACTGAAAAACGTGATGCAGAGCTTAATTTAGTTATGTCAAATAGCTTTGGTTTTGGCGGCACGAACGCTACATTGGTAATGCAGAAGTATAAAGATTAGTAACCTATTACTAATCATAGCTTTTAATTATTATTAGCTACTTTTTTAAATTGAGCCATGTAAGGTAAATTATCCTACATGGCTTTTTTATGATCAGTAAACTGCGTATAATATGCAACACTTAAAATCATCAATTCTTTCAAGTAGAAAATGAAAATACTTTTCGATGAAAATATGCCTTATGCAAAGGAGTTTTTTAATAATTTTGCAGGTAGTGATACACAATTAATTCCTTTTTCTGGCAGAGATTTATCCCCAGAGCAAGTTGTTGATGCAGATGTGTTATTAGTACGTTCAATTACTCAAGTTAATAAAACCTTATTAAATGAAAATCAAAAGCTAACTTTTGTGGGTACTGCGACAATTGGCACAGATCATGTCGATCAAGCTTATCTTTCTGATCGTAATGTCGCTTTTCATTCAGCTCCAGGCTGTAATGCGGTTTCTGTTGCTGAATATGTACTTAGTGCATTAGTTATTTTAGCAGAGCGTTACTTACTTAATTTAACTGAATTCACCGTAGGGATTGTTGGCGGTGGTAATACAGGTACTCGCTTAAGCGAAAAACTATCAGCATTAGGTATTCAGTATAAAATTTGTGATCCCTTACTTGCTGACAATATTAACGATTCAAGAGACTTTTATTCATTAGATGAAGTACTTGAATGTGATGTTATTTCCTTGCATGTGCCTAAGGTTATTGGTGGGGAATATCCAACCTATCATTTACTTGATGAAATGCGGTTGAGTAATTTAAGGGAAGATCAGATATTAATTAGTGCTTGTCGCGGTGAGGTTATTGATAATCATGCTTTGTTAGCGTTAAAAAATTCAGGTCATGGATTAAAACTTGTATTAGATGTTTGGGAAGGTGAACCCAATGTATTAATGCCATTGATTGAGCATACTGAAATAGCGACGGCTCATATCGCTGGTTATAGCTTAGAAGGAAAAGCCCGTGGCACAGAAATGCTATATCAGGCATTATGTCAGCATATGAATATTGAACCTATTTGCCAGTTAAATACACTTTTACCTGCGGCAAATATTTCAGCTTTAGAATTAAATCAAGAATTTAATGAAATAGTACTAAACCAGTTAGTAAAAATGGTTTACGATGTCAGGCGTGACGATGCTATATTTCGTCAACAGTTATCAAGTCAAGGTTTCGATGCTCTTAGGAAAAACTACCCAACTCGCAGGGAATTTTCAGCAGTGCAAGTGATTTTGCCATTTAATGCCGATAGCGATGTGCCACATCGCTTAGGTTTTAGTAACGCTTAAATTATAAGTGAATACTACCCAATTTAAACAAATGTAAAGAGAGAGGATCATGGCACAAAAATTTGATGTATGCATACTTGGCGCAACAGGGCTAGTTGGCAAAACCATTATGGAAATCTTAGAAGAAAGAGATTTCCCAATTAATAAACTATACCCATTAGCAAGTGCTCGCTCTGCTGGTGAATTTATTGAATTTAATGGCGAAAGCATTGAAGTGCTTGATGCAGACAACTTTGATTGGAGCCAAGCACAAATTGGTTTCTTCTCTGCTGGCGGTGCTACTTCAGCAAAATTTGCACCTATTGCAGGTGATGCCGGCTGTATCGTTATAGATAATACTTCTGAATTTCGTTATGACGACGATATTCCATTAGTTGTACCTGAAGTTAACCCACAAGCATTAGGTGAATATCGTAACCGTAATATTATTGCTAACCCTAACTGTTCAACTATTCAAATGATGGTTGCTTTAAAACCTATTTATGATGCTGTAGGCATTAGCCGTGTTAACGTTAGTACTTATCAATCAGTTTCTGGTGGTGGTAAAGCAGCAATGGATGAATTAGCTAAGCAAACGGCTGATTTATTAAGTGGAAAGCCAGTTGAAACTAAAAACTTTTCACGCCAAATAGCGTTTAATGTTATTCCTCAAATTGATGTGTTTCTTGAAAATGGCTATACCAAAGAAGAAATGAAAATGGTTTGGGAAACAAAGAAAATATTATGTGATGATAATGTTTTAGTAAACCCTACAGCGGTTCGTGTACCAGTATTTTTTGGTCATGGTGAAGCATTACATATTGAAACTAACTCGCCTATTTCAGCAGAAGAAGTTAAAGACTTACTCGCGCAATCTCCGGGTTTAATCGTTGCTCAAAATGATGAAGATTTCCCAACGCAAATTGGTGAAGCAAGTGGCAAGGATGAGACCTTTGTTGGTCGTATACGTGAAGATATAAGCCATAATTGCGGCATAAATATGTGGATAGTTGCCGATAACGTACGTAAAGGTGCGGCAACAAACAGTGTTCAAATTGCTGAGTTGTTAATTAAAGATCACTTAAGCTAATTAGTAAAATTAGTTAATTTCAGATAGCTAACAAATTTTAAAACTCGCCGTTAACATGAATATTTATGTTAACGGCGAGTTTTTTTGTTTTATTTCTCAAAAGACTGTCTCTTATACACATCTCCGAGCCCACGAGACGTAGAGGAATCTCGTA
>CAJXUT010000060.1 GCA_913061365.1 uncultured Colwellia sp. | reverse complement strand
GAGATTCCTCTACGTCTCGTGGGCTCGGAGATGTGTATAAGAGACAGATGTATGGATGATGGACTCCACTGAAATCGATATTGAATTGGTTTCTCCTACTAACCGCCAAGCTAAAATCTCAAGAGCGACTTTATATGTTATTCGGGACGCTTTTTCTCGCTCTATTTGTGGAATCTACTTAGCTTATGGAAAAGCCTCGTGGAAAGAAGCCAGGCTAGCATTATTTCATGCTATACGAAAAAAAGTTGAATTTGCAAAAGAGTATGGTCTCGATCTTACCGATGATGCATGGGCTGAATATGGTATGCCTAGAGTTTTGTTAGTGGATAATGAGGAATTTCAAAACAAGATAAGTGCTTCAGTAGGTAAAGATTTAGGACTAGAAGTTTGCTACTCAAGAGCATACAGAGGTGATGATAAAGGCTTGTCTGAGTCATCATTTAATATGATTCATGCAATGGCTAAAAATGAAAAAATACCGGGATTTAGATATAAAAATTTGATTGGTAGAAATAGACATTTACCAATGAAAACTGCTTGTTTAACGCTATTTGAAATGCAGCAGATTTTAATAATCTATGCCATTTATCATAACAATCACATTTGGAAAGATGACTTTCCTATCGAAGAGTCAGCTCTTAAGGCAGGTCTTAACAGAGTTTGTCGGGAATATTGGGATTGGGGGTTAAGAAACAGAAATTATTATTTACAAGAAAAAAGCGACAGACAGTTATATTTGAGCCTGCTAGAAGTTGGAACACTTACTGTGCATAAAACTCACTTCCACCTTCAAGAAATAGGGACAAATTATTACTGTGAAGAAATACGACTTAAGAAATTCCAAGACAGACCAAAGATGCCAAATAGCCAAACTCATAAGACTTTACCTTGTAGGTATATTCGCTCCGGCCTAAATAAAATAATGATCGAGTTTAAAGGTGAGTTCTATGTTGCAAGGTTAACCAGAAAGCATCAGCAAGAATGTGGGAAATTATCTGTTTCAGAATTTTATGAATGGCAAGATGAATTGAAGATTAAAAAAGATATTTTTGAAGGTGAGCACATTCAAAATGAGCATGAATTTTCAGATAAAGTTCAAAGTGTTGTGGGGAAAGCAAAAAAAGCAAAAGAATCAGAGAATGTTCAACCTCAAAGTACCTTACCTAGTAAGCCTGAAGCATCTAAGCCACTAATTGAGGAAGCGGATCAAACGGAAAACAAACGCTATGAAAACGCTTTAGATCATGAACATGGTACTTCAACAGCATCACAAGAGAATACTAAAGATCTATCTAGCATTGAAGCACCTTACGGTGACGATTCGGAAGATGATATTGACGATGAACTACTGTCACTAGCGGAGGAGCTGTAAATGGATTTTCTAGAACAATTTGATGATGATATATTGAGAGTTCCAGCAACCTATAATGATAACATTTCTGAAGAGTATAGGGACAACCCACTAGCCTCAGCATTGTTTGAAAAGTTATCAAAAAAGGATTTTGTTTCCTTAGTTTCATACCCACTTGAGTTTGATGAGTCATTTAGATCAAGATCAGGAAGTGATCGTATAAAAAAAGCGTGTGAATTGTTTAAATTGGTTATTCCAATAACTCACTTTCATGAGTTGTATTCCGTTATGGAAAGAATGCTATTTAATTCATATATAGACAGAAACCCTCTTAAAAAAAGTATTAAGTTAGACCAATATTCACTAGCGATACATAAGCAAATAATGGATCGCGGTTGGAAAAAAACATCAGGTGAGAGCTTTGTGTATACAGGACCAAGTGGACTTGGAAAATCTACTCAAGTAACAAGAGTTGCACAATGTTTCCCGCAAGTGATTTACCATTCAGAATTTAATGGCGAACCATATAGGCAGGCACAATTAGTATGGGTAAAGGTTAAGATTCCATCAGATGCCGCTAGAAAGAGCTTTTCTCAATTATTTTTGAAAGCGGTGGATGAATGTCTAGGTACTACTTATGCCAAAGATAATGATGGCATATCAATTGGAAAATATGAGGAATTATTTCGCACAATAGTTTCGACATATAAATTGGGTATGCTAATAGTTGATGAACTTCAAAACTTGTGTGTTGCCAAATCAGGTGGGGATGAAGTCTTTCTTAACTTTTTTAGTAGCTTATGCGATGACTTAGGTGTTGCATTGGTATTGGTTGGAACTCCGAACAGCACCGATGTCCTGAGTGAGACTTTTACTGCCACAAGACGATTAACTTCTGGTGGGGATATCCATAGAGACAGGTTTAAAAAAGGAGATGCAAACTGGCAGTTGTTAGTTACTAAGCTCTGGAAATATCAATTTGTAAATACACCTACGGAAATATCAACAGTTGTTGATAAAAAAACTAAAATTTCGAATTCTGCATTGTTTGACGAGATATATGAGCTAACAGAAGGAATTCCATCAATATTAACGTTTTTGTTCGTGCAAGCTCATATCATGGCAATTGAAAAGCCAAATAAAAATAAATTAGAGATCATCAATATTAGTCAGTTAAGGCGAGCATTTAACAAAGGTTCACAATTAGTAAAGCAAGCTGTGTTGGCAATTAAAGACGGTGACTTGGATGTATATAAAGATTTAATGTCAGTTTCTGAAAAAGAGCGAGCACCTAAAAAGCTCATAATTGTTCAAGATCTTAAGCAATTGCTTGACTCGAAAAAACTGAGTAAGAAAGGCGCTACTGCTGTTAGAGCAATAGTCAAAGAGCTAGACAATGGCTATGTTCTTAATGAGAAGGAAAAGTCGCTACTTGCTAATGCAAAGTCAAAATTGGAACTAATAGAAATAGAAAGCTCTCAACAAGGTGAGTGTAATGAGGTGAAGTTATGATGCCATTTCACTGCCCTATTGAGCCAAATGAACATTTGCTAGGCTGGCTGTGTCGAGTTCACCTGCTAAGCGGTAATATTAAATTTGCTCATACGGCAGCAACACTGGAAGTGTCTGACAAGCCATTAAAGGGTTGTAATCACAATAGAGCATTTCAAGATGGATTGAACTTACTTCCAGACTTAAATAAAAATTTTGAAAATCACACTGCCTTTGGCTTGTGGGCAATATCATTACAACTCAAGGAATTTGGTGATTGGAAGCAAAATAACGCACAACTAGTTAAATGTGGTTTTGACCCAAACAAATTTGCATTTCACAGTTCATGGAAATATTGTTCATCATGTATATCAGAGGACATTAATATATATGGGCATAGTATTTGGCATTTTAAGCATCAATTGCCAAGTATTACCCATTGCTATAAACACCAACTTCCACTTTTATCAGATAGGACCAAATTAAGGGATTTGCGAAGCTCTTCATTACCACAAATGTATGATTTCTTACCGCATAAATTTGAAAATGAAACTTTGATGGTTGAGTGGAGCGAGTTTATTTTGACAATGTTTGATCGTTTAAACTTGAACCCTGAACTGGGGGGAATATTGCGCGAAAGAACTTTAAATTACTTAGATATATCAAGTGATTTAAGACTTAAAGATAAACCCAAAGTACTAACTATTCAGAAGAAAATGGATTCGGAGGTCCCAATTGAATTACTAGAGTATTTATTTTTATTTTACTCTCAAGAGTTCAAAAGACATCATTCTATACTCTGGAATACTTTAGGTTACTCGGTATATGAAAAGGCAAAACATCCTGTTTACTGGTTAATAATTCTTTATTGGCTTAAAGATAAAATTTCATTGGAATTGTAATCAATGAAACGTGCACCTTTTCATTTAGAAATACCGAATGACGAGGTGCCGTACAGTACTATTGCTCGTTATGCATATATAGGAGGGTTTCGTGCTCCTATAGCGTTAAAACAAATCTTTAATAACCCCAAAAAAAGGATTCATCCATTTTTACCAGGCTTACTTAATAGTTTTTCTGAATTTTTTGATCTAAACCCTATAGAAGTAATCACTCATAAAACAATTTATCCTCTTGTTAAGTTTGCTCAACCATCAGCAACAAGAAGCATTTTAAATGCAATGAAATGGAAAACTGACGACAAAGTCATTTGTAGTACGGCAATAGGTCATAGCCGATTTTCTACGTTCTACGGCCTCAAATATTGCCCACAATGTGTCATAGCAGATATAGAAAAATATGGTTTTACTTATTGGCACATAAACCACCAGATCCCCGGCACAGAAGCCTGCTTTAAACATCCTTGCTTGCTAAATGTAGTTGCGATGGGAGAAGGGCAAAGAGACAGAGCGTTATTTTTACCTAGCTTTGAAATAAAACAACCATGTTCAGCTAATCAACATCAAATTAAGTTTGCTTCATTTTCGGCAGAGTTATTGACTGCATTGCAAACTAAGCAGTCCAATTTCACTGATGTTTATCGACAATTACTTCAACAGCTAGACTTAATTTGCTCTAGCGGTAAAAACCTGAAGACTTCTGAAATATTGAAATTAGCTTCGTGCTACTGGAAAGGTCTGGAGTTTTCAGAACAAGGTGTTCCTGCTGCACTTAATGATTTTAAATTTATCGGCCCAATTCTTCGAGACAAGACTAACTCACCAGCGCATCCTATAAAACACATTCTTTTAGCTGCATTTCTCACAAACAACGATGTGTCATTACTTTTTAAACGAAATAAAACAGTTAGTAACGAAGATGGTAAGAGTGTTAGCAACAAAGATGAAGACCAAGTTTTAAAACTTTTAAAAACTGGTAAAAGCTTAAATGAAGTAGAAAAACTCACTGGGCGCAGCAGGTGTTATATAAGGCGAATTTCTGAACTCAATAGAATTCCTCACCAGACAAACTCTTCAAAGTATTCAGACGAAGTGCGCAGAGCTGTACTTATAAAAGCATTGTACGGTATATCTCGTAATGAAATAGCCAAAGTTCTTAAAGTAGGACTGGGATATGTTGAACAAGTTATTTGTAATGAGCCAAACATGAGTAAATGGAGAAAGCATCTCAGAATACAGAAAAATATTTTGGCGGCATGTAGACATCTTACTGCAATTAGAAAGGAGCACCCTAATTGGAACAGAACTCAAATTCGAAAGTATGCCGAATCGGACTATTTTATCCTATATAACCATGATCAATCTCTTATTGAAGAGATTCTTCCGCCACCTCTGGCACCAAAAAGATATTATAAAGACTGGAACAAAGAAGATAGTCGCTTGTTTCAAGCTATTTCAAAGCTTGAAAATATCGAGTCATTATCTTTATCCGCGATTGGAAGATTGGTAAATGACCATAGTTATATTCTCAGATCAATTGAAAAGCTACCTAAAACTCGCCAATTATTGATTAACTTAGGAATGGTTATATCTAAGTAGTTTAAGTCTTTCTATTTAACAATTTGATTAGAAAAGAATAAAAATGTTAATGTTAATGTTTATCGGTAGATGTAATTATTTACTGCTTGAGTGAAATTTAATTGTATAAATGGCTAAGGAATAGCATGGATTTTAATGATATATATGTGGGTGTTAAAAAGTCAGTATCAACTGATGATATCGAAATTCACTTTGATAATATAGAAGAACATATTGTTGATTTAATTAGTGATTCAACAATTTTTTTTGGATGTGCTTATACTTTTTCTAACAAAAAAATTATTGAGGCACTTAGTAAAAAGAAAGAAAAAAAAGTTTGTATTATTCTAGATAAATCTATGTCCCATCAATCTATGTCTAATAAATCAAAAAAAGACTCAATTTACGATGCTTTAGAGGCATTTGATTTTGATCTTCAAGAGCTAGGGGACGGTTTATTTGATAAAGATGAATTTTATGCTGCTTCGCTTCTACCAAGAAAAAATAATACAAGCCCAATAAGAGTTTTTGGTGGTGTTGCTTCATATGACAAACAAAAATCGGATAATGCAAAAGTTACAAGTGGTATCGCTAAACCTGGCATTAAAGCTGATTTCAAATTTCCTGCATTACATCATAAGTTTTTAGTGTGTTGTGATAAAAAGGAAAATGGGAAATTAAAGTTTAACTGTGTAATAACTGGTTCGTTTAATTTTTCAGCCAATGCACCAGTTTGTATGGAAAATATAGTTGTAATAAAAAGTGAGGAAGTTGTACTAGGCTTTTATGAGGAATGGCGTAGGTGCTTTATTTTCAGTGAAGATTATATTAACTATGATCATAAAAAAATGACTCCAGAACACATTAGCGATGAAAACTATGAAGCTCTTCTTAAACGATTGAGTGATGAAGATAATGTCATTATTGATAGTCATGCGGATAGGCATGAATATTTAAATGATTTTAAAAATGGTGCATTTGAAAAGTATTAAGAGAACTGGAATACGTGCTGTTTCTCATAACGAGGCCAAGGTAAATGTATTTTGTAGCATCCTTTAAAACCTTTATGGTTTAAAGGGATTGGTGGCACCCAAAAATCATAATTTCTTATAATAAGAGCATCAAAGGATATCGAATAAAACTTCCTTTTTTTCAATGAGTTAAAAGTATCTGTTTTAATTATATATTTGGCGCTTTTTTGACGGCAAAATATATAAGCTAGAGTGCATTATTTGTATCTGTTTACATTCTGAGCAGCTAGATAATTGTAAAGTGACAATAAGGTTAACTTAGTATTATGCTTAAAATGGAACAACGAACGCTCGAAGACAAAATTCTATTAGTCATCACCGCTACTGCAACCTTGATATTACTCCCTTTCCTTATTAGTAGCATTATATCAGGTGATAAAGCGAATACCATCGTTGACGGTATTGCAGTCGGTGGTTTTTTCACTGTTTTTATGGGAGCCTTAATTACCAGTAAAGTTACATTTTTTAATGGTTTATTTGCGGCTATCGCTTACATCAACATCTTATTAGGCATCTATATAAAAGGTGCAGGGTTAATTTATTGGCTTTTTCCAATAATTATAGCCAGCTTTTATTTATTACCTACAGCTGTCGCTAACTTATTAAACTTCCTATTAATCTCTATTGCTTTTTTTCTTACTTACGAGCAATTTGACAGCTTTACACTGCCTCGTATTTTTTCGGCATTAACTGTAACGGTTATATTTTCTTTAATATGTTCAATATTCATGAAAAACAAAAATCGTCAATTATCAGAAAAAGATAAAACAAACCAACTGCAAAATAATATTCTCGAGTTAATCGCTAGTTCAAGTAAATTATCTACTATTTTGTCAGCTGTAGCACATGCAGTTGAAAATGAACTTCCTAATATTATGTGCAGTATTCTATTAGTGGATAAAACAGGTAAACATTTAGTTTTGGGAGCGGCTCCTAATTTACCTGATTATTATAAGGAAGCTATAGAGGGTTTAGTCATTTCTCAAGGGCATAGCTCAAGCGGAACAGCTGCTTATACAAAAAAAAGACTCATTATTGATGATGTAACCACCCACCCTTATTGGGCTTATTATCAAGAGTTAATAAAAAAAGTAAAATTAGTGGCTTGTTGGTCAGAACCCATCGTAGATAATCAGGGTAATTTACTCGGTGTCTTATCTATTTATCATCGTAAACTTTTGCCTTCTAAAGCAACTAATTTCAAACTTATTGAGCAATTTGTTAACCTAGTTCGTATCGCTCTAGAACAAGAAGAAACAGCTCAAATAATATGGCAGCAAGCTAATTATGACAGTTTAACCAACTTACCGAATCGTTATTTATTACACGAGCAACTTGCAAGTGCAATCGCCAATGCCCAGCGTGAAAAAAAGCAAGTAACTATCGCCATGTTAGATCTTGATAAGTTTAAATATGTCAATGACTCCTTAGGTCATGACGCTGGAGATACTGTGCTTATTGAGTGTTCAAAACGGATTCAAGGTTGCATTAGGAAAAATGATATTGCGGCACGTTTAGGCGGGGATGAGTTTATTATAGTTCTTGTGGGTACCGAAAGGCGTGAAGATATAGAAAAGATAGGATTGAAATTATCAAATGAGCTAGCTAAACCCTATTTCATTCAAGATACAAATGTTTATTGCACTGCAAGTATAGGTATCGCACTTTATCCAAATGATGCTCAAAGCATTGATACGTTAATAAAAAATGCAGATAACGCAATGTATAGTGCAAAAACACAAGGACGTAATAACATCCATTTTTTTATAGATAATTTGTAAAAAAACAAACCATTTCTAGTTCGCTTTTATCGCTGAGCATTTGAACTATTGCAAACTGGCTAATCATATCTACTCCTTTGATTAGCCAGTATTTTATTTTTAATAAGTCAGTTAAAAATTTATTGTTTAAATGGGTTTAATTTTTCAAACTCACTCCATGCTTCCTGAAACTCAGCCATATCCTTCTGTGCAATAGCCATTGACTCCATTGCCTTTTTTCCTTTCTCAAGTACCTCATAATATTTAACGCTACTATCAAGTGGAAGGTTCATCATTTTTAACATGTTTTCAAATGGGTTTTCCATTGCATCTCCTTGCTAGGGTATAGATAAAAAAGTTACTTTTCATAAAATGAAAATATATAGTGCCTAGTTCTTTCATTTATCAGTTTACAATATATTCAAGAGAATGAAAGTAGACTATTTTTTCTGCTATCATCCGACGTTCAATTGGCCAACCTTTTTCTATAGCAAAGTTATTTAGTACTTTGTATAAAGCTTCTACGGCTCCCTCCCCTATACATTATCAAGTGTTTCGTTCCATTGTGACTTGATAAAAATGAATATATTGAGAGTAAACAGCTTCCCATTCTTTTTTACTGCTAGTGATAATTCAGACACAGTGATTGTCATATTAACCTCTTTGCATAATATCGATTTAAACAGATCAATATAATTTTTTAAATTCTATTGAGATTACTAGTGCATACCTTTAAACAACGGTATTGCTATCAAAGGCATAACACATCATCAAATACATTGTCTCTGTTACCATTGGTGTTTTTTTGTACCCGTGGTGAAAGGTGTATGTGGCTCACCTCTATCACGTTGGTTTTATCTACTCATTATATCGATGAAGGAGAACAAGGCTTATTATTAAACTTCAGTGATTTTCAGAGCTTCATCTTAAAAAAGAGGGGCAATGTATAAAAGATAACTGGCACCTAAAAAGCAGATAAGCCTCGCGGCACTACTAAATTGAAAAGCCTGAGGACTCCTAATAAAAAGTAGCTATTTACAGGTGCTATATTTTGATATTATCCGCTATTAATATCCATTACTTAATATTGGTAGCACGCATATTGTTAAAGCGTAACCAATACATATTATATTTTCGAGGAAAGTTATGCCTAATAACAAAAGCCGTAGATTACGCAAAAAATTATTTTTAGATGAGTTCGCCATGTTGGGCTTTAACATTTCATGTTCATTAGATGTTAAAGACTCTGATGAGTTTGATGCATTGTTAAATCAATTGGTAGACTTTATTGAAACCCAAGAGCTTTCTATAGAAGGTGGTGGAGACACTACATTATTCAGTGCGCTAATTTATTCAAATCGCCGTTATGCTTCTGCTACAAATGACGATATAGCTGCGATTAAAACTTGGCTTGATAAAAATGACGTCATTAATAATGTTACTGTTAGTGAACTAATCGACGCAAATTACGGCATATAACAATTGTTATAATGCAAAGACCTGATAATTATGTGGCTTTATTTTTATTGTAATAAGCTGCCCAAGGTTTAATAAAATATCGCTGTAAAAACTTAGCTGCTCAAAAGCTAGTACTGAATTACTTTCAATACTGCTAAGAGAATAATGAAACCCTTGCTCAGTGACAGCGATATTATCTACCCTCACATTGGGTTTTGTATTTTCATCCTCGTAATACTCAATAGCTTGCGGTTTTAATAGCAACTGTTGTGTTTGCTGATTAACTTTATTACTAACAACATTTTCATTTACAGTAGAAGTAATTATTGACGAAAAACTACCAAGTGCAGATTGAAACTGTTCATTTTCCACTTGTACAGGTAACCAACTACCTAATTGTAAAAAGTCAGCAACTTGCCAGCCATTAGGTGATTGACACACAGCAGCAGGGCTACCTGTTTGTAAAATTTTCCCTTCATGCATTACTGCTATTTTATCAGCGAAAGTAAACACTTCATCTTTATTATGAGTTACAAAAATAGCACTTATTTTTAATTGCTTTAACAATTGACGCATTTCTAACATCAACTCATTACGTAAACGTGCATCAATATTTGAGAAAGGTTCATCAAGTAGTAATAACTTGGGACGAGGCGCTAATGCTCGTGCAATCGCAACTCTTTGTTGCTGACCGCCAGAAAGTTGATGAGGGTACCTTGTTTCTAAATTAGTTAATTTAAGTAGTTTAACCAATTTATTTGTTCTAGATTTTTGTTCACTTTTAGGTAATTTATCAATACCAAACCAGATATTTTTCTCCACAGTTAAGTGCGGGAATAAGGCGTAATCTTGAAAAATCATCCCAATATTACGATGTTCTGGCGCTATATTGTTAGATGCCGTAATGGTAAGAACATCATCACCAGCCATTGAATTATCATTACTTATGTTTAACGTGCCAGTAGTGACCACATTAAAACCCGCAATAGTATTAAGCAGGGTTGTTTTACCACAGCCACTTGGCCCTACTAAGCCAAGTATTTCGCCAGAGCACAAAGTTAAATTGGTATCGGATAATATCGTTTTTTTTTGTAATTCTACCGAGAGCTGACTAACGCTTAGTATTTCATTTATGCCCATTTACGTTAACTCCTTGCTTCTATTAAGCCAAATAATGGGGACTAACCCCAGCAGTACAATTAAGATAGCGCCTAGTGCACCTTGTTCAAGTATTTCATCAGAAATTAATTGATATATTTGTATACTTAATGTTTCAAAGTTAAACGGTCTTAATAATAATACCGCTGGAAGCTCTTTCATTGATTCAATAAAGACCAATAACCATGCCACCCAAATTGACGGCCTTAAAATGGGCATGTGTATCTTTCTTAGCATTTTTCCTAATCCTGCCCCTAAACTTGCGGGTGCAAAATCAACCGAGCGTGGTATTTGTTCAATACCACTGGCTATTGTTCCGTTAGCAATAGCAGCAAAGCGAACAACAAAAGCAAAAACAACAGCAAATATAGTGCCTGATAAAACAAGCCCGGGTGAGCTTAGTTCAAAATAATTGGCTATGTCATTAATATAACCATCAAGTGGACCAAAAGTCGAAAGTAAAACCATAGCTAATACCGTACCTGGTACAGCATAACCAAACCCCGCTAAATTTAATGGTAATATCCGCCATTTATCAGCACTTAATCTACGGTATAGCCCAAACAACAACGCTAAACCTGTGGCGATGCTAGCAGCATAAAATGAGACTTCAATACTATTTAGGCTAGGTGTTAATAGCGCCATGAATTGAGTCATATTGCTATTTTCAACAGCCATTAAAATAAGCAAAACAAAAGGTATAACAAAACCTGCAAACACCAATAACCAACAAAACCCACTAACAAGAATCTGCTGAGCAAAAGATAACTTAATCACTTCGATATATTGATTTGGTCTATTAGATTGATGACCCTGCCCTGCTCTTGCTCGCTGCTCAGCCACAACAACAAAAAGAATCATCAACATTAAGATACTAGCTAACGCATTGGCCGCAGCTAAATCGCCATAGCCTAACCATGTATCGTATATTGCCGTTGTTAGTGTATTTACTGCAAAATAATTAACGGTGGCAAAATCAGCTAAGGTCTCCATAAGTACTAAACTAGCCGAAACAGCGATAGCAGGTCGCGCCAGCGGTAGGGCAACGTTAAAGAAGCTTTGTTTTGCTGATAAGCCGAGTAAACGCCCTGCTCTTAATAGATTTTGATCTTGTTGTTCAAATGCGGTTCTGGTTAGCATGTAAACATAGGGAAATAACACTAACGAAATAACAATCGCTGCGCCTGGCAAGGTGCGAATATCAAAAAACCAATAGTCACTGGGCGATTGCCAACCAAACCATGCACGTAAGGCTCGCTGAATAGGTCCTGCGTAGTCAAAAATATCAGTATAAAGATAAGCAACTAAATAAGCTGGCATTGCTAAAGGTAATAAAAGTAGCCATCTAAGATATTTTTTACCTAACACATTGGTATGAACAACAAAGGTAGCACTTAGCGCGCCAAATACTAGAGACAGTAAAACCACCAATACACCCAGTATCAGTGTATTGGCAATATAGTCAGGCAACACAGTTTGCCAAAGGTGTGAAAATAAATCACTGGATGAACCAAGGCTTGCTAACAACATAACTAGTACTGGTGTAATTAGTACTAATGCTGCTAGCCAGCAGGTGCTTCGCCAGAGATTATTTTTAAGCGGTGGAATCAAAAAATATTAGTCACATTTTATAAATCAAATTTAGCCTGATCAATCAGCTTAAGTGCTTCTTTTCTATATTTTGCAATGGTTTCTAGCGGTAAGTCATCTGCCTCAAATTCCCCCCATGAAGCAACCAATTTTGAAGGCGCAACACCTGCTCTTACTGGGTACTCCATATTAGTTTCAGCATAAAGTTTTTGCGCTTCTGTCGAAACTAAAAATTCCATTAATGCTTTAGCATTTTTCTCATGTGGTGCGTACTTAGCCATTGCCATGCCTGAAATATTTACATGTGCGCCACGGTTACTTTGATTAGGGAAGTTAATGTTTACCGCATCTGCCCATATTTTTTGCTTTTTGTTTGCTAGCATTTTTCCAAAGTAGTAACTATTGCCTAACGAAATATCACATAATTTTTGATGAATGGCTTGTACTTGCCCACGATCATTACCTTGAGGTTTACGGGCTAAGTTTGCTTTAAATTTTTCCAACCAAACAAGTGTTTTCGCTTTACCATGTTCAGCAATCATAGAAGATACAAGCGCAACATTGTATGCATGCTTACCACTACGAGTACAAATTTTACCTTTATATTTACTGTCAGCTAAGTCTTCATAGTTAATATCAACAGCACCTAAACGCTTAGCAGAATAAATATTACGTACGCGTGTTGTTAGCGCGAACCAAGAGTTATCTTTTGCTCTATATTGGCTAGGGATAGCTTCAAGCAAGATGTCAGATTTATATGGTTTAAGTAAGTTACGATCATGTAATTCAACAAGCCTGCTGATATCTGTCGTTAATAATATATCCGCAGGGCTGTATTTACCTTCGCGGGCAAGACGTTCTGCCATCCCCTTTTTAGCAAAAATAATATTAACTTTAACGCCTGTCTTTTCAGTAAATTTTGCAAACAGTGGTTCAACGAGAAATGCTTGGCGATATGAATACACATTTACTTCTTCGTCTGCCTTTGCAAATGAGGCAGGAATAAGTAACAAGCTAGCTAAAATACAGAGTATATTTTTTTTGAAAAAGGATAATTGTTGCATTAGATTATTCTGACAATGTAATGCCAGTCTCTTTAATCAGTAGGTATTAGGCCGATAAGACTAAAGAAAACAACAAAACATGTCAATGCCTTTGCGAATTATTCGCATTAAGATTTGTATGCATTTATGTTTTTAAACTAAATTAGCTACATATCTCTATTACTCTTCTCTAAATGCTTCCGCATTCAGGTGATGTCGATGAAGTAATTTATAAAACTCGGTTCTATTTCTTTGTGCAATTCTTGCAGCCTGAGAAACATTTCCACCGGTCATCTTTAATAAATTAGCTAAGTAATCACGCTCAAATTGATCTCTCGCTTCTTGAAAAGAAGGTAATTGAGATGTTTCTTCACGTAAGGCACTTTTCACTAAAGATGCATTGATTAATGACTCGGTTGATAAGGCAACACTTTGTTCTACTACATTTTGCAATTGACGAATATTACCTGGCCAAGGTGCACTTATTAATAGCTCCATTGCCTCAGCTGAAAAACTTTTAACTTTATTGTCATGCGCCATTTCAACCTGAGAAAGAAAATGTTGTGCCAGTAACGGAATGTCTTCACGTCGCTGTGATAACAAAGGCAATTCTAATTCAACAACATTTAGTCGGTAATATAAGTCTTCACGAAAGGTTTTATCAATGATTGCTTGCTTTAAGTTCTTATGAGTTGCTGAAATAATACGAACATCAACTTTTATTGATTGAGTACTACCAACAGGACGAATTTCTTTTTCTTGTATTGCTCTCAATAGTTTCACTTGAAAGCCCATAGGCATATCGCCAATTTCATCTAAAAATAATGTGCCGCCATTCGTTGCTTGAAATAGTCCAACATGATTTTTACTTGCACCTGTAAATGCACCTTTAACATGACCAAAAAGCTCTGATTCTAATAATTGTTCAGGAATTGCAGCGCAGTTAATTGCCGTAAATGGTTTGTTATGACGGTTACTCGCTTGATGAATCGCTTTTGCTAACAACTCTTTGCCTGTGCCACTTGCACTGTGAATTAATAAGCTAAAATCACTCTTTGCTACTTGCTGGGTTTGCTGTAATAAAGATTCCATTATGGCGCTGCGACTAATTATGTTAACGCGCCAACTTGACTCTTTTGGGCTAGTGTCAGTATATGAAGGTTGCAACTGGATTGCCTTTTGTACTGTTTCCAGTAATTCTTGGCTTTCAAAAGGTTTAGTCAAAAAACTAAACACGCCTTGCTTAGTTGCATTAATGGCATCAGGAATGGTGCCATGTGCTGTCATAATAACTACTGGCATTTGCGGACATTGTTTTCTAATTTGCTCAAATAGAGCCATCCCGTCCATGCCTTCCATACGTAAATCACTAAGAACCATGTGAGGCATAAAAGTTTTTAATATCGCTAATGCGATCTTTGCACTTGCTGCAGACTCTACAATATAACCTGCTGCAGAAAGTCTAATTCCTACTAAACGCAGTAGGTTAGGATCATCATCTACAATTAATATTTTTTTATTTGATTGGTTATCAGTATTTTTCATTACTATTTTTGTCCGCGCTCACTAATAGTTTGCTCAATTTTTTTAAGCTGAATGATTTGCTTATTTAAGGTATTAATTTTTTGTAGTTGTTCCATATTTACCTTTTTCGATTGTTGATAAACCCCTTTATAATTGGCTAACTTTTCTATCAACAGTAGTTGTTGATTAAGTTGATCTTTCAACATTACGATAAAGGCTAAATCTGTCGCATCAAATACGGTGTCATTATAGGGAGCCAACGGATAATTATTCAGCATAGCTTTTGCTCTATAAGGATTATGGGTTGGCGAATTAGGCAAACTATAGAGCATAATTAACTGAATATTAGCTTGTGTATTACCTTCAATATTTTGAGCTTTTTGTTTAACAACTTCTTGCGCAACTTCTTCTTCGGTCAAACTCTTTATCCATAGGTAATAGTGGCTATAGTTAGTTTTTACGTTAACCTTGTTTTCATCATCGATTAACTGACATCCGCTCAAAGTGAATAGCAATGAGATAATCACAAGGTGCAGAGATAATGACTTACTTAATAACTGTTTCACTACTTTTCTCCCGTCCGTTGAGCTCTAGGCAGTGTTATTTTAACATTGGTACCCTTGTTGTTGTATTGACCACTTTCTATCTTTATATCGCCATTAAGACGCATCAAAAGTTCTTTCACAATAGTCAAACCTAAGCCACTACTTTTTATATGGTTATTACTGGGTGCAGGGCCTTGATAAAAAGCATCAAATATTTTTTCTTTAATCGTATCATCGATGCCTGAACCATTATCTTTTATCAAGAGTTGTAATTGATTATCTATACATTCAGTGGTGATATTTATTGTGCCATGATCTGCAGAGTATTTAATCGCATTAGATATGACGTTATCTAACACTACTTTTACCTGCTTAACATTACTATAAATACTCACGTTTTCATGATTTTGGGTTATTTTAAGTTTTTTGCGCTTAATATCTAATTTATGATCACTCAAGACGCTGTCTACTATTGGTTCTATTGACGTTTTTTCGCTATCTTGTAAGCTAGTTGAATCTAATACAATATTAAAATCGAGTAGATCTTCAATAAGGCGCTGTAATTTATTTACACTATCCTTAATTATGTAACAGATCTCTTGCTGCTCCTCATTTAACTTACCTACACTATTATCATAAAGTAATTCCGTACCTTCTCTAATTGCTGCCAACGGTGTTTTCAGTTCATGGGATATATGACGAATAAAGCTAGATTTTTGTAATTCAAGCGCATGTAAACGTAAACGCATCACTTCAAGAGCATCTGCAATTTCTATAATTTCTGGTGAGCCACTTAGTTTAATTTCTTGTTCAAAGTTACCTTGTTCTAATGATTGAATTCTTGATATTAATAACTTTAAGGGCGTGATTATTAGGTAAATAAATATAGCTGAAATAATTAGTATCATTGGAATAGTCAAAAGACTATTCAACATAGTTTCATTTAACTTTTTTGCCACTATATCGATGTTGTCAGCTTGGTTGTTTATTAAAACATCACTGCGTAGATGAATTTTCTGACTAATTTTAGTTAATGTAACAAACTTCGCTTGTACTATTTCTAACGTATTATCATTGATAGTTTTAGTATTAAGTGACTGTGTAATTAAGGTAATAATAGAGAGGAATTGTTGCGCTAATTGCGATAGTTTATCATCATTGTATAGGATTAGATTCTCATTGATTAGCACTGTAATTTTTTGTTCTTGCGTTAAGTAATTTACTTTAAGCTCCATATCCTTCAATACAATATACTGACTAGCATAACGTTCTAATGTGAGCTGGCTTTCACTTAATTCTCGATTTATCTTCGTCAAGGCAACAACAGAAAATATTGCTTCACTTGACTGCTTAGACATAAGATTAACTTTAGTTGTGCTATAAATTAAAGCGATAGCTAAAGGTAGCGCAACTAATGTAAAGCCCAAAAAAATGAGTTTTTTTATGGATAATGAGCCCATAGCAGTAATACTGCTATATAAAGAAAACCTTTTTTCAGACACCTTACGTTTTATCCTGAAGTTGATGGGATGAGTTACGCTTTTTAAGCGATATAAATATAAAAAACAAGTATGTCGTCAAGTAACGACAGCCCTCATATTCTATCCAAATCGTACGCTAACATTTGATTTATATCACTTTTAATTTTAATTATTATAAAATGAGTACCGTTAAATAATTCCACAAATTAAACCTGTCTCTTTCTGGCAACACTTTAATCTTATCATATTCAACATAAGTTATTATTTTATAATAAAAACAATAACTTAACAAGTTGGCA